>JBLMXE010000354.1:0-2891 GCA_050257615.1 Chlamydiota bacterium
CATTGGGGATGACGATGACCGTGCCCACCGACTGCATGAGTTCGGCAATTCCTTGTTCCGCCTGCGCCATGCGCCGCTTGCCTTCGAAGCCGAAGGGCTTGGTGACCACGGCCACGGTGAGCGCGCCCAGTTCATTGGCCAGCGAGGCCACGATGGGGGCCGCGCCGGTGCCCGTGCCGCCGCCCAGGCCGGCGGTGACGAAGACCATGTCCGCGCCTTCCAGGGCGTCAATCAGTTTGTCGGTGTCCTCCAGGGCTGCGCGGCGGCCGACTTCCGGATTGGCGCCCGCGCCCAGGCCGTTGCTCAGCTTGCTCCCGATCTGAATCTTCAGCGGCGCGTGCGAGAGCCGCAGCGACTGCAGGTCAGTGTTGGCCACCAGAAATTCCACGCCTTCCAGGCGCGCTTCAATCATGCGGTTCACAGCGTTGACGCCGCCGCCACCCACGCCTACTACCTTAATTTTTGCCGGCGGCTGCGGTCCGTTGTCCAAGCCCACCCGAAGTTCCGTAACTTTGTCGCTCATAGCCTCTCTTTTCGCGCGCGAAATAGAGTTTTCTAACTGCAGCGTAAGTGGTGCAGTCGGCGGGCACAATAAGGTGATAAGCGTAGAAGCACGCGTAGGGTTGTGGAAAAGGCGGAAGATATCGCGATGGCTGCGCAAGTGTCTTGGCTCAGTCTGAAGTGGAGAAAGCGAGGTTCTCCGTTAATGTAGATTCCGGCCCCTGCGCGGCCGGGATTTTCATGGCACAAGGAATCTAGCCTGCGCTGAGTAGAGATGGAGCTATGACCAGCAGGCAAAAATGCGGAGGCCAGCTCCGTATCAGGGCATGGCTTCAGCCATGCCGATGATAGTCAGCTGAGAGATGCGCCTTCAGGCGCTGAGGACAAAGCACAGCGGCTGAAGCCGGCCACCGCAGCACCTTTGCTCGGCACGACTGAAGTCATGCCCTGATACGAACCTCCCGCCCGAGACAGGTCTAGGATGTCCCGGTCGTGAAAAGAGTCCTTGGCTTGGCTGCTTCTTTCTCTCCTGCCGTTGCGGGCGCAGAAGCTGGCTTCGCCGCGCACAAAAAAGCCCTGGCCGCCGCGGAGCGGCCAGGGCGAAGATTTGCTAAGCGACGTCTAGAAGATAAATTTCAATCCCAGCTGCAGGATGCGCGGATTGTGCGCGGCGCTGGAGTTGAGGAAGTCGGCCTGACCAATGCAGGACGCCCCCGTGTCTCCAGAGCAGTCGTAGGAGTTGGTGCCGGAACTGAAGTTCCCGCCGATACCTCCAGAGCCGCCGGAGACGGGGGCGAAGGCAGTGTGGTTAAAGATATTGAAGGCTTCCGCGCGGAACTCGAAGGCGATCTGTTCGTGAATGGTGAAGTGCTTGAACAGGGCCATATCGAAGTTGGTATAGCTGGGGTTGTGCAGGAAATTGCGGTTCACATTGCCGAAGGTCAGGCCCTGCGGCAGAGCAAAGGCAGCAGGATTGTAATCCAGGTACGGACCGACGCTGCCGAAAGCTCCGCCGGTACCGGCGTAGGGATTGCCGATCAGGTCGAGGTACGAGCCGGTGCCAACCCCATTGCCCACGCCCGCGCTGTCGCCGAAAGAAGCGCCGTTGGTCACGCTGAAAGGCGTGCCGGTACTGTAAGCGACGATGCCCGACCATTGCCATCCGCCCGCCACCTTGTCTAACAGGCTGGAGCCGCGCAGGAAGGGCAGGTCATAGACATAGCCGATGTTGAGCACGTGGCGCTGGTCAAAGTTAGAACTGGCCCGCGCCGAAGAAGGATTGTAGGAGTTGACGAAGGTCCCGTCGAAGCGGTCGGAGGAGTCGTCAATCGAGTGTGCGTAGGTGTAGGCCACGTTCAGAGTCAACCCGCCCATGCTATGCCGCAATCCGAACTGCATGGCGTGGTAGATGGAGCTCGACATGTTTTGTATGCCGTTGATGGAGGAATATCCCAGGTAGGGGCGGAAAGCGTCGGCGGCCACGTTGCCGCAGGCCACGTTCAGGTTGAGCGCCGCCTGCCCGGTCACAGGAACGCCGCTGGGTGTGGTCATGGTGCCGCAGTCATCATGGCCGTTAGCGCCAATGGGCTCACCTGGCTTGTAGGGATTAAGGGAAGCAGACACTGGGTACAACTGGTTGAAGTCCAACTGCCGCGCCAGGTGGGTGCCCTTGCTGCCCACATAGGAGAGGGTGGCGACTGTGTTCTTCACGATCTCATGCTGCACGTCCAGGTGCCACTGCTGTATATACGGCCACTGTGCCTGCGTCGGAATGGAGTTCACGCCTAATGGGAACAGCGGGTTGGTAGCCCCAGGTGCGGCGGTAATGATGCGGTTATAGCCGCTGGTAATGATGGCGCCGGTAACCGGGTTGACGACGCTGGCAATATTGGACTGGCTAGCTGCCAGCACGCCGGGCGGCGAGTTCTCCAGCGACTCGGTATTGGCTTCGTTGCCGTTGGTCTCCTCCCAGAACATACCCCAGCCGCCGCGAATGGCCCACTTGCCATTGCCCAACGGATCATAGGCAAAGCCGATGCGAGGCGCGGGATTGAAGAGGTGCCCGCTCATGCAGCCGTCCGGCACCCCAGGGGTCACGCCGCACTGCACGATGCCGTTATAAGGATTCGCATTGGGGAAGGGCGTACCGGGCCCATAGATCAGGGCGCCACTTACAGGATCAACTCCGGGAGCAGCGGCGGGATCAAATTTTGCGGGATCGAAGTTGTAGGCCTGGTGATTCTTCTCCTTGTAGATGCCGTACATGCTGACGCGCAGACCCAGGTTCAAGGTCAGGCGGTCGGTGATGCGCCAGTCATCCTGGAAATAAGGCTCGAAGGTTTTCTCGCGGTTGTAGTACTTCACTACGTTGCTCTGCTGACCGAAGCTGG
>JBLMXE010000355.1:0-8346 GCA_050257615.1 Chlamydiota bacterium
TTGGGTCCCGGGGTAGGTTTCCCGCTGGCCGTTATCCCCGGAGTGGCGGGCGTTCTACCGCAATGGTGGCAAAAGCCTAATCCCTGAAGCCACAGAATTGCAAGGATTATGGCGGGCTCAGGCCGGGACCGTGGCGCAGGGCGTCAATTACCAGCAAGACCATGATGCCGAAGGGGATGAGCATAGAAGTGTAGAGGGGCAGGGTCCAGCCGCTCTGAACCGCCGGAGCGGGCCGAAAAAACCAGGCTGCGCTCAGATAAAGGGTAGCCACCCAGGGCCAGATCACAAGCGCGGCCACCAGCAGGTAAAGCAGGCGGGTCAGCGAACCGAAACGGGCCAGGTGCCGCCAGTCGCGAAGCAGCAGGATCACCGCCGGCAGCAGCAACAGCTGGTTATAAGGCGCCCAGGTGGGGATGACAATTGTCGTGACGGAAAGGACCAGGGCCAGCATCAGGCTGAAGGCGGGTGAACCGGCGGGAGCGCGGCGCAGTTTCCAGCCCATGAGAGCAAGAGCGATCAACAAACCAGCGGTGACGACCATGCCGCCGGCAGGCGTGAGCAGAGTCTGCAGAATGGATACTCCACCCGTGTATTGGCGATAGGCTTCCAGGGCGACGATAAATTTCCCTATCCAGCCCGGAAGGACCCACTCCGCTGCGCCCACCAGGCAAGCCATCGCCACGGTGAAGCTGGCCAGCAGGGGCCAGCGCCTGGGCCAATCGCCTATAACCCATAGCAGCAGGAAGATCAGCAAGGGTACGACCAGCTGGGGCTTGATGGTAGAGAGCGCCAGCAGCAGCCCCGCCAGGGAAAGCCAGCCGGCAGCGAGGGCTGCTGCCGCCCCTGCCAGCAGAGCGCTAACCAGCACAGTCAGTTGCTGCAGTTTAATTCCCTGCGCGGCAGCAAAGCTGCCCATCACCAGCAAAACGAAAATCGCTTTGCCGCTGGTTGAAAGATGCCAACCAAGAGCCTTGCCCCACAACCAGATTGTCACTATAACCAGCGCCGCCAACACCCAGGTAAATGCGGCTCGCACCAGGGCGAAGTTCAGGTGCAGAAAAGGCGCCAGCAGGAAGGCCACGTAAACGGGATAGGCAAATCCCTGCTGATCTTTGGGATCGTAACGGCGGGCGGAGTCTAGTTCCCTACCATAGTAGCCACGCTGAATCTCGCGAGTAACCTGCTGGCTGTAAGGATCCCGCCGATGGAGGAAAAGCTCGCGCGCGCCCAGCCAGCGCGGATAAAGGTCAGAGAGATTGCCGCGTGGACGGCCATAGCGGGCAGCGTCGGCCTGCTGGTAAGGAATCAGCACACCCTGCACATAGAACCACATGCTGGCCGCCATCAGCAGGGCAAGCGCAACTCCCAGAGGGTGCCTGCGGCGGCGGGAATGGCGCTGAGACGCAGTCTCCGCCCTCGACTCAGTCGAACCTCGCGGGCGCGGAGCCAACATGCTGAACCAGGCCATTGCGCTAAAAAATCGCTCTCCTGCTCTGTAGTTGATCGCCGTATCTTCTCACAAAAATAGCGGGCTCTTCCTTCCATGGATATTCTTTGCCGCATCCAAGTGGAGAGTGACACCTCGCCGGGAGATGCGCCGCTCACCACAGGATGTGCGCGGCTGGGCACAGCGGGCACATCATTTTTTGGTGTAAGCTAATGCCCGTTCAAGCCCTGGGGCGTGGACGTTCTTCATGAAGAACCGCCGCCGCGATCCTGCCAAAGACCCAGACCAGCAACCCCAGCCGCCTGCGGGCGAACGCGCGTGGCCGCGGGGAAGGAAGCCGGCAGACCGCCACAAGTCCTCCTTCATTCAGGCCCGGACTGAACTGGCCGCCATTGTGGAATCCTCGGACGACGCCATTCTGAGCAAAGACCTGAATGGAATCATCCAGAGCTGGAACAAAGGGGCGGAACGAATCTACGGCTACTCGGCAGCGGAGATGGTTGGCAGCCCGGTTTCACGCCTGGTTCCGGCCGGCCAACCGGATGACACCAAAGAGATCATGCAACGCCTGCGGCGGGGCGAGCGCCTGGAGCATTACGAAACCCAGCGGCAGACGAAAGATGGGCGCATTCTGAACGTCTCTCTCACTATTTCACCCACTCGCGATAAAAGTGGAACCATCATCGGAGCCTCCACCATTGCCCGCGATATTACGGAGCGCAAACAATCGGAGGAGGAATTACGGCGCAGCCGGCAGGCCCTGCAGGAGAGCGAACTGCGCTTCCGCTCTCTGGTGCAGAATTCTTCCGACATCATCACCATCCTGGAGGCCGATGGCACCATCCGCTACGAGAGCCCGTCCATTGAACGCATTCTGGGCTACAAGCCGGAAGAATTGGTAGGGAGAAATGCCTTTGAGCTTGTGCACCCGGACGACCGGCCGCAAGTGATGGCAGTTTTTGAGGAAAATCTGCCGATTGCCGGCTCCATCAAGCCCCTCGAACTGCGTCTTCGGCATAACGATGGCAACTGGCGCACGCTGGAGGCCACGGGCAACAACCTGCTGCAGGAACCAGGGGTGGCCGGCATCGTGATCAACTCGCGGGACATCACAGAGCGCAAGCGCGCCGAGGATGTGCTGCACGCCACCGAAAAGCTGGCCACTACGGGGCGGCTGGCCGCGGCCATCGCCCACGAAATCAATAATCCATTGGAGGGCGTAACCAACCTGCTTTACCTGCTGGAGAACCACCCTTCCCTCGATGCCACCGCCCGGCGCTATGCGCGCATGGCGCAGGAGGAAGTGGCGCGCGTAGCTCGTATCGCCCGCCAGACTCTGGCGTTCTATCGCGAGCCCACCGTGCCGGTGGAGATGGACGTGGCCGAACTGGTGAACGGTCTACTGGAGCTGTACACGCACAAATTGCAGACCCGCAAAGTCGCATTAGATAAACGGATGGACACTCCTGCTCTCATCACGGCTTCCCCGGGAGAAGTCAGACAGGTGCTGTCGAACCTGCTGAGCAACGCACTGGATGCTGTCCCGGAGGGCGGTAGCATCAAGGTACACGTGTTTCATTCCCGCGACTGGCAGCATCCCTGGCAACAGGGAGTACGCATCGGAGTTGCCGACAACGGCCACGGCATCCCACGCGAGTACCTGCGCAGCATCTTTGATCCCTTCTTTACTACCAAAGGGGAAAAAGGGACCGGGCTGGGGCTATGGGTGAGCCATGGCATTGTGCAGAAATACGGTGGCCGCATTCACGTGCACAGCAGCGTGCGCCAGGGTCACAGCGGTACCTGCTTTTCCGTCTTTTTTCCTCACACCCCGGTGGCCGACACCCCGCGCAAGCCGGTGCGCCGGGAAACCTCACAGGTAGGAAACAATTGAAGAATGAAGATTGATGATTGACGATTGAAAACCCGATCCCCCAAAAAATGCTGCGGGAAAGATAAAAGGCCCAGAGCCGCCGGCCTTCTACGTAGACGGTCTTCAAATCGTCAATCGACAATCTTCAATCGTCATTTAGAGCAATTACCCTTGGACATAGACCCCAGGCACATTTACCCTTTCCCCTCCCAACAGTAACCTACATCTACCGGCGCGAACTCCCCTGGCCTGGGTTCCCCACTGGAGCACACCACCAATATGGCAGAGGCGTTCGAGCAACTATTACTGCCGGAACGAAAGGTGAACTGGCGCACTCTGGGGAGTAGTTTTCTGGCCCAGGGGCTGTTGGTGCTGGTGCTGGTGGAAGCCGGTATCCTGCGTCCGGACCGGCTGGTCATCGCCAGCCACCACCTGACCTACACGCCTCTGGTGCAAAAGACCCGACAGCCAGAACCGGTGCGGCCTCAGGCGAAAATGCGTTTGCTTCCGGCGCCTGCCATGCGGGCCCGCCTGGTGGTCCCCCGTGAGGTGGAGGCTGGTGCTCCCAAAACGGCGGCATTGGCAGCTCCCAAGGTAGTCTTTGCCGCACCCAAATTAACTCCGGCATTGGTACGTCCGGAAGGAGCCATGCCGGCCGTCGTGCATACCGGCAGTTTCACGGGCAGTTCAGCAACGCCAACCGTGGTCCGTTCGGTGGATAAGGTGCAAACCGGGGGATTCGGCGATCCTAACGGCGTTCCTGCCCACGGCAAGGCCAGCCAGGGCCATCTGGTGATGGCCAAACTCGGCAGCTTCGATATGCCGGAAGGGCCGGGAAACGGCAATGGAGCAGGCGGTACGCGCGGAGTTCGCGGCACGGTAGCCAGCACCGGCTTCGGCAGTGGCGTGGCTACACCAGGAAATGGGGATGGCCGCAGCAGCGGAAGAGGCAGCGTTCGCGCCGGCGCCTTCGGCGATGCGGCCGCAGCCAGCGCCGGCCCGCAAGCGCGCGCCGTCGTCAGCGCGCCGGCCACGACTCCCGTGGAAATTCTTTCCAAACCCAAGCCGGCTTACACCGAGGAGGCCCGGCGCCTGGGACTGCAGGGCGAAGTCCTGGTACAGGTGCTGTTTGCAGCTAATGGCCAGGCTCACGTGCTGCGGGTGGTTCGAGGGCTGGGACACGGGCTCGACGAAGCGGCGGTCAACGCGGCCAGCCAGGTTCGTTTCAAGCCGGCACAACAAAGCGGGCGGCCAGTGGACTCTACGGCCATAGTCCACGTGCTTTTCCAGTTGGCCAACTGAAAGAGGGGGAACACCATGCGATGGGCAGGATGGATGATGGCGGCGATGCTGGCCTGCTGCTGCGGCGCTTTGGCGCAGGAAAAACCGGTAACGATGGACCAAGTGGTGGACCATGTGGTCGCCAGCGAACAGAAGCTAATCATGTACCTCGACAGTTACAGCCCGGTGGTGGAGACCTATTTCCAGGCCATGAAGCCGGATCCGGAGCTGGGCATGGTGCCGGCGGGAGACAAATATTTTCTGGGACGGCTGGACCTGATGCACGCCGCCGAAGCCAGCTACCTGGGCACACCCTCGCGGCTGAAGCGCTTCCTGGGCACCCTGACCGAAACCTATTCCCTGCGCCTGAACCCGGCAGGATTCGCCTGGATGATCTATGCCGATCGCGATGAGTTCGACCGGCAGCATTACGATTTCCGCTATGTGCGGCGGGAATTCCTGGGCGACCTGCGCTGCCTGGTTTTCGATGTCCAGCCCAAACCCAAGACCGGCGACGGCCGCTTCGTCGGGCGCATCTGGGTGGAAGACCAGGGCTATAACATCGTCCGCCTGAATGGGACGTATTCCAACAACGGAAACGGGAAATACTACTTCCACTTCGACAGCTGGCGGCTGAACCTGCAGCCGAACCTGTGGCTGCCTGCCTATGTGTACAGCGAAGAGAGCGACATGCGTTACGGAATCGGGCGAGCCACCAGCTTCAAGGCGCAGACCCGGCTCTGGGGCTACAACCTGAAGCACGGCGCCCACCAGTCAGAGCTGACGCAGCTGACCGTGGATTCTCCCGATGTGCAGGACCAGAGCGCGGCAGCGCAGGACGCCACCCCGGTGCAGAGCGAACGGCTATGGGAGCAGCAGGCGGAGAACAATGTGGTGGAGCGGCTGCAGCAGGCGGGACTCCTGGCCCCGCGCGGGGATGTGGACACGGTGCTGGAAACCGTGGTCAACAACCTGGTGGTCACCAATAACATAAATCTGCCCTGGCCGGTGCATTGCCGGGTACTTCTAACCGAACCGCTGGAAACCTTCCATGTGGGGCATACCATCGTGATCAGTCGCGGGCTCCTCGACGTCCTGCCTGATGAGGTCAGCCTGGCCATGGTGCTCAGCCACGAATTGGGACACATTGTCCTGGGGCACCAGACTGATACCAAGTTTGCTTTCGTGGACCGCATGTTGTTTTCTGACCAGTACACCTACCAGCAATTGGGATTTGCGCATAATGCCGTAGAGGAGGCTGCTGCCGACAAGAAGGCGATGGAACTGCTGCAGAACTCCCCATACAAGGACAAACTGGCAAGCGCCGGACTGTTCTTGAAGGCCTTGCAGGCACGCTCCGCGGTCTTGCCCGCCCTGCTGACTCCTCACTTGGGAAACCCGTTAGCCGTGCGCGACCGGATTCTGCGCATGCCCGAGCTGATGAACTCGGCTCCACCCCTGGAGATGAGCAAACTGGATCAGGTACCGGCTCTGCCCCTGGGCGGACGCATTAAGGTGGACCCTTGGAGCGATAAGGCCGAGCTGGTGAAATCACCCACCGTGCAGCTGGCCTCTGCCAGGGAGAAGATGATTTTCGAGGTGACGCCGGTCTTCCCCCACCTGGCCCGGGAAGCCGATGCCGGCCAGACCAAGACCGCGGCCCAGCAGCCGGCAACACCCCCGGCGCCGGCTAATCCACCGCAATAAGTTTGTTCCACAAGTTGCAGTAAGCGAAGCCGGGAGTGGGCCTGGGATAGAGAGGCCTCCCGGCTTTTGCCTTTCTACCCCTGCGGCCGCCGGGCAACGTCCCTGCAATTGGTTTACACTTTCTAGAAGTCCAGTGCCTGCTTTCCGACCACCGTTTGTCAACATGGCTGGGAAAAAGTGGAGCGCGGCAACGCTATCATTTTCCAGCATCTAACGTCCAAGAAAGGGCTCTATATAGCAGCGGCTGGATGTACACCACGGACCAGAAGTTCCGGGTCGAGCGCTAAGCCAAGTTGTGACGGCCTCAGACAGATGAAACCTCTTACTCATATTGTCCTCGTAACGCCTCTTTTGGCGGCGGTTTTGCTGCTCCTTGCCTGCGGTAGCAAAGGGCAGCAGCAAGGCGCTCGCCCGTCCTTTCCTCCTGCTCCGGTTACGGTAGCCGTGGCGGAACAAACCCCTGTACCTGTGGAATTGAACGCGATCGGAAATGCGCAGTCGTACCGGACGGTGCAGGTAAAGTCCATGGTGGATGGGCAGATCGAGCGCGTTTTGTTCCGCCAGGGAGACGACGTCCGCGCCGGCCAGTTCTTATTTCAGCTCGATAAGCGCCCCTTTCAGGCGGCGCTGGACCAGGCCCTGGGCAAGTTGGCGCAGGACAAAGCGACCGCCGCCAACAGCCGGGCCCAGGCGGCGCGCGACGAGGCCCTGCTGAAGGCGGGGGTGCTGGCGCCCCAAGACGCGCAAACCCAGGAATCGCAAGCGCAAGCCTACGAAGCCGCCGTTCAGGCTGACAAAGCCGCGGTGGAAACCGCCAAGGTAAAACTGGGCTACACCGATATCCGCGCGCCTATTAGCGGCCGCGCCGGCGCCCTCCTGGTGGACGTCGGCAACCTGGTGAAGGCCAACGATACCAATGCCCTGACCACCCTCAACCAGGTTGAGCCTATTTACGTGGCTTTCAACATCCCCGAGGCGCAACTCCCGGCGGTGCGCGCCCGCGCCAAGGCCGGATTGCAGGTGCAGGCGTTTGTGCCCAACGACCCCAAGCCGGAATCGGGCACTCTGAGCTTCATTGACAACGCCGTGGATCAAACCACCGGCACCATCAAGCTCATGGGCACCTTCCGCAACCGGGAACGCAAACTCTGGCCGGGTGAATTCTTCAATGTGCGTCTGGTGCTGGGCACCGACTCGCACGCCATCGTGGTGCCGGCCTCGGCGCTGCAGAACGGGGAAAACGGCAAGTACATCTATGTCGTACAGCCGGACGGCACCGCCGTGATGCAGCCGGTGACCTCCTCACGCACCTACCGGCAACTGGCCGTGATTGACAAGGGAATCAGCGCCGGCCAGCGCGTGATCGTAGATGGCCAATACCGGGTCATCCCCAACAGCAAGGTAGAAGTAGTGCGCACAGTGCCGGTTGTTCCCGGGTCCAAGCAAGTGGCGGATAACGAGGGGGCTGCGGGGGCACAGCCGTGACCGAGCTTTTCATCCGCCGCCCCATCATGACCACGCTGGTCATGGCGGCCATCGTGATCTTTGGCGTCTTTGCCTACCTGGCCTTGCCGGTCAGCGACCTGCCCAATGTGGATTTCCCCACCATCCAGGTCAACGCCGGCCTGCCGGGAGCCAGCCCGGAAACCATGGCCTCCTCGGTGGCTACTCCCATGGAGCGCCAGTTCACCACCATCGCTGGCATCACCCAGATGACTTCCAGCAGCCAGCTGGGGTCCACCAGCATCACCATCCAGTTTGATCTCTCACGCAACCTGGATGGAGCGGCGGTGGACGTGCAGTCCGCTATCGCCGCGGCCGAAGGCCAGCTGCCGCCCAACATGCCCACCCCGCCCACCTTCCGCAAGGTGAATCCGGCGGAATCGCCCATCCTCTACCTGGGTCTGACCTCTTCCGCCATGCCCATCTATGCCGTGGACGAAGCTGCCGAAACCACCATGGGCCAGCAGCTCTCCATGATCCCGGGTGTGGCGCAGGTGCAGGTTTTTGGCGCTTCCAAGTACGCGGTGCGGGTGGC
>JBLMXE010000356.1:0-5666 GCA_050257615.1 Chlamydiota bacterium
GGGCGAGCCCGACCGGCTTCTAGGCAGGGCAGTCGCAACGCCAGGCGCAGCCTTAACGGCTGCGCTTTTTTCTATGGGAGCGCAGGGAACAGGCCCTTCCGAGAATTGATCACCCACGCGCGATGCGGCAGCTAGTTGTGCTTCACGAACTCGCCTGCCCTGCCGGTCAGATCATCGTAGATGGTTTCAATCCAGACGTCGGTCTTCACGAATTTGTCGCCGCTGCCGTAGGAGTCCCACTGGGCCAGGATCTTTTGCTGCTTCATCTGGTCGAGGGTCATGCCCTTGTTCATTGCCGCCTGCACCGCGGCTAAGGTATCGCGCAGCATCTGCTCGAAATCCCGCACTTCCTTTACGCCCGAGATGGGTCCGTGTCCGGGGATGAATTTTGCATCCGCCGGCACCTGCGTCAGCACCTTATCAATGGCGTCAATCATGCCGCGCACGCTGCCGCCGCTGTTGATGTCAACGAAGGGAAATCCGTAGGTGACAAAGTCGTCGCCCATGTGCACCACGTTGGACTTGGGGAAAAAGATGACGCTATCGCCGTCGGTGTGGCCGCTAGGAAAGTGCAGCACGCGAATGTCCTCGCCATTGAGGTGCACCGTGACCTGGTGGTCGAAGGTGATAATGGGCAACGCGCCCTTGTCGGCCGGCTTGGACTCAAAACTCAGCGCCTTGCCCACCCCGCCGGTAACGCCGTCCTCCAGGCGCTTGCGGACGTTGTCCTGGGCGATGATGGGCGCGTCCTTCTGGAATTGCAGGTTCCCGCCCGTGTGGTCGCCGTGATAGTGGGTGTTGATGACGAAGCGGACGGGCTTGTCGGTGATGCCCTTCAGGGCGGCACGGATCTTGTCCGCCAGGGGTGCGAACTGGTCGTCCACGATGACGATGCCGTCTTCGCCCACGGATACGCCAATGTTTCCCCCGGCGCCTTCCAGCATGTACACCGAGCCGGCAACCTTGTGGACCTTGATTTGTACCTTGCTCAAGTCCTCATCTTGACCGAATGCAAGCACGGCGAAACCCAGGAGGCAAGCAGCGCAAAACATCCGCTTACGCATTCGTTCTCCTTCCAGCAACTGGGGATTTAACGGCAACAGGGGGCCCGGCACTTGGATAAGCTGACCGGGATTATCTCTGAGGTAGCGCATGGGCACAAGGATGGTCTCGCTTTGCAAACCCTCGGCATTCGTCCATAATCGCGCCAAACAGGAGGTGTTATGGTAAAGCGCATTGTGCTGGCGGGCGTGCTGGGCGGGATCGCGATGTTCATTTGGGCGTTCGTTGCGCACATGGTTTTGCCCCTGGGATACACGGGAGTTCGGGAAATTCCCAACGAAGGCGCCGTGCTGAGCGCCCTGCAGGCCAGCCTGGGGCAGACCTCTGGGCTCTACATTTTCCCTGGAGTCGGAGCGGGGCCGAATCCCACCACGGCGCAGCGCAACGCGGCCATGAAGGACTATGGGCCGAAGCTGGCAGCCAATCCTTCGGGCTTGTTGCTCTATCATCCGCCTGGAGCCAAGGGGATAACGCCGGGCAGGCTGGGTACGGAACTGCTGACGGAAATCGTGGAAACGCTGCTGGCGGTGTTTCTGCTGGCCCAGACGCGGCTGCAAAGCTACGTTTCCCGGGTGGGATTCATTCTGGCCGTGGGAGTGATCGCGGCCATTACCACTAACATCCCTTACTGGAATTGGTACGGGTTCCCCGGCAACTACACTGCCGCCTACATGGCCATGCAGATCATCGCGTATCTAGTGGCGGGGCTGGTGGCGGCGGCGGTGCTGAAACCCCGGGAGCCGCTGGGCTTCGCGGCAGGGGCCAAGTGAGCGAACTTTGTGATTGGTTGAAGAAGCGCGAAGCGTAGGGTCCCGCGACTCGCGCTTCTTCGCATTTGCTTGGTCGCGCTCGCTCGGGATGACAGCAAATCTTAGCTGCTGAGATTACTGATTTTCGTTCCAGCGGCGGAACAGCAGCGCGCCGTTGGTGCCGCCAAAGCCGAAGGAGTTGGACATGGCAAACTCCACCCTGGCGTCACGCGCCTTGTTGGGCACGTAGTCGAGGTCGCACTCAGGGTCGGGATTTTCCAGGTTGATGGTGGGCGGAATTTTCTGGTCGCGGAGGGCCAGCACGGTGATGCCCGCCTCCAGGCCGCCGGCGCCGCCCAACAGGTGCCCGGTCATGGACTTGGTGGAGCTGATGGCCACCTTGTAGGCGTGATCGCCGAAGGCGCGCTTAATGGCCACGGTTTCCAGCTTGTCGCCGATGTCGGTGGAGGTGCCGTGGGCGTTGATGTAGCCCACCTGCTCGGGGCGGACCTTGGCGTCGGCCAGCGTGTTCACCATCACGCGATAGGCGCCGTCGCCGTTTTCCGCCGGCTGGGTGATGTGGAAGGCGTCGCCGCTCATGCCGTAGCCCACCACTTCAGCCAAGATTTTGGCGCCGCGGCGGCGGGCAAATTCCAGCTCTTCCAGGATGACAACACCCGCGCCCTCGCCGATGATAAAGCCGTCGCGGCCGGCGTCCCAGGGACGGCTGGCCTTTTCCGGCGCATCGTTGCGGGTGGAAAGCGCGCGCATGGCGGCAAATCCGCCCACCCCCATGGGAGTGATGGCCGCCTCGGTGCCGCCGGCAATCATCACGTCGGCATCGCAACGGGCGATGATCTTGAAGGCGTCGCCGACCGAGTGGGCGCTGGAGGTGCAAGCCGTGCAGGTGGCTTCGTTGGGCCCCTGGGCGTTATAGCGGATGCTGACGTGGCCGGCCGCCAGGTTGACGATGGAAGCGGGAATGAAAAAAGGCGAAATGCGCCGCGGGCCGCCGCTGAGCAGATTGGAGTGCTCGCGCTCGATCACATCGAATCCGCCGATGCCAGAGCCGATGTGCACACCCACGCGGGGGGCCAGTTCGGGCGTGACCTCGAGCCCGGACATGCGCATGGCCTCATCGGACGCGGCCAGGGCCAGGTGAATAAAGCGGCCCATTTTCTTCAGTTCTTTTTTTTCGACAAACTGCAGCGGGTCGAAGTTCTTGACCTCGGCGGCAATCTGAGCGGCGAATTGAGAGACGTCGAAGTGGGTGATGCGGGCCACGCCGCTTTTGCCGGCCAGCAGGTTGGCCCATACTTCCGGGCTGGTGTTGCCCACCCCGCAAATCAGTCCCACGCCGGTGACAACTACGCGCCGAGCCAAGGGCATACCTCTGTCAGTTTCATGGGTTCGGGGAATCCTTTTTTGCGCTCAGAGTGCGCGGCTCTCGCCTGCTTTGCTGAAACAGCGGTTATTTTGCGCCTTTAGCGTGCTTCTTGATGTAGTCCACGGCGTCCTGCACGGTGCGGATCTTCTCGGCGTCCTCATCCGGAATTTCGATGTTGAAGGCCTCCTCGAAGGCCATCACCAGTTCGACCGTATCCAGCGAGTCCGCCCCCAAGTCGTCCACGAAGGAGGCATTCGGCGTCACCTCGCCTTCGTCCACGCCCAGTTGCTCGACGATGATTCCCTTTACCTTGTCGTCAACGCCGGCCATGCGACTCCTTAAGATGCTGCGCGATGCCTGTGGGCAGGCCGCGTCCCGAGTTACTTGGCCGCCTTGGCGTGCTTACCGATGTAGTTGATGGCGTCCTGCACGGTGCGGATTTTTTCCGCATCTTCGTCGGGAATCTCGATGTCGAAAGCCTCTTCGAAGGCCATGACCAGCTCGACGGTGTCCAGAGAGTCGGCGCCCAAGTCGTCCACAAAGGATGCGGTCGCTGTGACCTCAGATTCCTCGACGCCCAACTGCTCCACGATGATTTGCTTCACTTTTTCGTCAACCGATGCCATGTCCAATCCCCCTCTATGCTGAACGAGTAGTGTAAATGGCGGCTAAGAATGGTGTAAAGGCGATCACCCCTGGCTGTCAATCCGGCGCTGCTTGACGGTAGCGCTGATCTCCCCTTTGGCCAGGCGGGCGCGAATTTCTTCGCCCGTTTGCACCTGGGCGGCGTCCTTGAGGAGCTTGCCCTGGGCGTCAAACACCAGGGCGTAGCCGCGGTCGAGAATGTTGAGGGGAGAGAGGCCCCGCAGGCGAGCCTCCATCTGCTCCAGTCGGGAACGATGACGGAGCAGTTGGGCCCGGCCGGAGGCAACCAAGGCGGCCATTTGGGCCTGCAGATCGCGGCGCACTCCTGCGAGCACCCGGCGCAAGTCGTGATGGCGCACTCCAGCGCTGGCAATATCCAGGCGCCGGCGATGGCGGGCTAGCAGGGCGCGTTCGGCTGTTGCTAGCCGGTAGACCAGGTCGTCGAGGCGCTGGTGACGGCGGGCGATGGCGTCGCTCATGCGGGCGAACGCGCCGTGCTGCGCCAGTTCCGTGAGTCGCTGCCGAAGAAGCAGCAGGTGGTAGCGCATGGCTCGGGCCAGGCGCAGGCGCAGACCTTCGGAAGTATCCTCGATCTCCTGGCGCGAGCGGATCACCAGTTCAGCGGCCGCCGAAGGCGTGGGCGCGCGCAGGTCGGCAACAAAATCAATGATGGTGAAATCGGTTTCGTGGCCGACAGCGGAGATCACGGGAATGTGCGAGGCCGCCACCGTGCGGGCCAGGCTTTCATCGTTGAAGGCGGCCAAATCCTCCACCGAGCCGCCGCCGCGGGCCACGATAATTACGTCCACGTTCTTCGCCCGATTGAAGTAGCGCAGGCCGGCCGTGACCTCGGCGGGAGCGCTCTCACCCTGCACTTGGGCAGGAAAGATCAGCACGTTGGCGCTCTCATGCCGGCGGTGAAGGATGTTGAGGATGTCGCGCAGGGCGGCGGCGCGCGGGGAGGTCACCACCCCAATGGTCCGCGGCAGGGCGGGGATGGGCTTCTTGCGGGCGGCATCGAACAGGCCCTCGGCTTCCAGTCGAGCCTTGAGCTGTTCGAAAGCCACCTGCAGCGCGCCCGCACCCTTGGGCTCCAGGTACTCGGCGGAAAGCTGCAGCTCACCGCGGGCATCGTAAACCGTGACCCGGCCGCGCGCGATCAGGTGCATGCCGTTCTCCGGCCGGAAGCGCAGCAGCCTGGCCTGGGACCGGAACATCACGATGCGCACCTGCGCGCTCTCATCTTTCAGGGTGAAGTAGAGATGGCCGGATTCGGCGGGGCGGAAGTTGGAAATTTCGCCTTCCACCCAGACGTCGGTGTATTCGCGCTCCAGGTGGGTGCGCACAGCGCTGACCAGGTCGCGCACGCGCCAGATGCGGCGCTCTCGGGCTGCCTGGAAGGTGAAATCGAGCTGGCCGCCGGTGGACATCTGAAGGGCAGTTTACAGCTAGCCGTTAGCAATTAGCACTTGGCATTTAGCCCCTGGACTTTTGGCTGTGCCCGAGGAACCGGGCAGCGGGCACCACGAGTCCCGGGCTGTGTGCTGATTGCAGGCTTGCCGCTGACTTGGCACAAAACTTCACGGCCAAATGCCAAGTGCTAAATGCTAAGTGCTGGTTTACCTGTTCCCCATGCGGCTCAGCAGGTACAGCACCACCGAGAGCACGATGCTGAGAATGATGGAGGTAGCGAGGGGGAAGTAGAAGGTAGTGTGCTTGCCCCGATAGACGATATCACCAGGCAGGCGGCCGATGGGCAGGTGCATGCGTCCGGCGAAGATCAGGATGATGCCGAAGAGGGCAATCAGAAGGCCAACAAACAC
>JBLMXE010000357.1:0-4943 GCA_050257615.1 Chlamydiota bacterium
GCCGTGGCCAAGTGGTTTCGCGGCAAGGAACTGAGCTTTGCCTTCGGCATCAACCTGATGTTGGCGCGCCTGGGCACCTGGCTGGCGCAGAACTCCCCCACCTGGGCGCAGCCGGCATATACCAGCTGGCGCAACCCGCTGCTCATCGCCGTGGGCTTCGGTACTCTCTGCGTGATTGGCGCCGCGCTCTACTGGGTTTTCGAGGTGCGCGCCGAGCAGAAGTATTCGCTGGGACAGGCAGGCTCCACTGACAAGGTCGTCTTCAGCGATGTTTTCCGCTTCGGCCGCTCTTACTGGTACATCGTGGCTCTGTGCATTGTGTTCTATTCGGGAATCTTCCCCTTCGAAACTTTCGCCATCAAGTTTTTCATGGATGCGCACCATACCAGCCGGGAACTGGGTGGATTTCTGGTCAGCATCCTCACCGCTTTCACGATGTTCGGGACGCCCGCCTTTGGCTTGTTCGCCGACAAGATCGGCAAGCGCGCCCTGCTCATGATGTTCGGTTCCCTGTTGCTCATCCCCGTCTACCTGATGATGGGCTACACCCACATTTCCCTCTATGTGCCCATGGCCATGATGGGCGTGTCGTTCTCTCTGATTCCATCGGTCATGTGGCCGTCAGTGGCTTACATCGTGGAGCAGCCGAAGTTGGGCACGGCCTACGGGTTGATGACCATGATCCAGAACATCGGGCTGGCGGGATTCAATCTGCTCATTGGCTGGGCCAACGACCACGCCCACGCCGGCGCCGCCAATCCCGATGGCTACCGCCTGGGGATGTGGATGTTTTCAGTTCTCGGCTTTCTGGGCTTGACCTTCGCCTTCCTGCTGCGCCAGCGCGAAACCGGCCCGCATGGTCATGGACTGGAAACCGTTACCCCCAAATCGGCGGCGGCTTAGAGGAGCACTGCTCTGAGGGCGTCGTGCTGAGGGGCCTTGGCCCCAAAGCATCTCGCGTGCGGCGGCTGAGCAGCGTGGCAGGACGCGCGAGATCCTTCGGGCCTGAAGCCCCCCAGGATGACGCCGGACAAGATCGAGGCGGCGCGGGCGATGCACGCCTGATCACGCGGTCTGCAGAATCTAGCGAATCGCCGCCGAGAGTCGCTCCCAATTAGCAGTCTCCGCCTCAAGTTGTTTGTGCCCGATAACTTCTTCCGGACTTGCCTACCCGACTTGCCTTACCCAATGACGCTCCCAGGCCAGGGTGTATAAAGTGGAAAGGTGGTACCTCAGGCAGAGTTGCCGGATGCCATTTTCCAGCATCCTAATACCCTGCCGGACACCACCAGGTATTTCTTACAACTTTGGAAACTGTAGTCAAAGGGTTGGGTTGGGGAATGGGGCTGAGACGTGCTTCCCCCGCTCTGCACGCATATGAGCCGGGAAGACGGCTGCAACCAAGGTACGCCGCCCCCGGGCCGGACCTTCCCGCCGGGTATGTACCTGGGTTTGGCGTTCGGCGTGCAAGCCGTACAACGAACAGCTACTTAGCCGCATCACAGTAAGTGCGGCCTGAAAAGGCGAATTGACACAAGCGAAAAAAACACTGGTACCGGGCCTCAGTGAAGCCGATGCCATTGATCGGGCGAAACAGGGGGACTCAGAATCGTTCGAGGCCCTGTACGGCATGCATAAGCGGCGGGTGTACTCCTTGTGCCTGCGCATGACGGGAAACACGGCGGAAGCCGAGGACCTGACACAGGAAGCGTTCCTGCAGCTTTATCGCAAGATCGCGACCTTTCGCGGCGAATCGGCCTTTTCCACTTGGCTGCACCGGTTGGCCGTGAACGTGGTTCTCATGCACCTGCGCAAGAAGGGGCTGCCTGAGGTTTCGCTGGAAGAGAGCCTGGAGCCGCAGGAAGAGGGGCCCAAAAAGGACATCGGCGCCCGTGACAACATGCTGGCGGGCTCCATTGACCGGGTGAACCTGGAGAGGGCCATCGAGAGCCTGCCTCCCGGCTACCGTATCATTTTCGTGCTGCATGACATCGAAGGATATGAACACAACGAGATTGCCGAGATCATGGGCTGTTCCATCGGCAACAGCAAGTCGCAATTGCACAAAGCGCGCATGAAACTGCGCGACCTCCTCAAGGCCAGCAGAACCGAGAAGGCCGGCAGGAACTGATGGGCGAAGGATCGAAACCGGGGAAGAAGGAGCTTATGACCTGCGCAGAGTTTCAGGCCGTTCTGCCTTACATCATTGACAATGGCGGCAACGCCGAACAACAGGAACATCTGCGCGAGTGCGCGGTCTGCTCCGACCTGGTCGCCGATCTTAAGTACATCGCCGAACAAGCCAAGCTGCTGGTACCCATGATGGAACCCTCCACCAGGGTCTGGGATGGCATCAAGTCTTCGCTGCAGCGCGAAGGTCTGGTCAAAAACAGCGTCCGGGGGAGTCTTCTAAGTTCCACCGCTATTACCCGCTGGGGACCCGCCAGCTGGCTGATTCCGGTGGCGGCAGCCGTGTTTCTGGCAGCTGGCCTTTTTTATTACCAAAACAGGCTGGCTGAGCCGCCGGCGACTGCCGGCATGCAGGCTGTCAGCAGCGGCGAAGCGGTGTCCGCCCCGGCCGTACCCGTACAATTTGCCGGCATGAGCGATGCTCAAGACCAGCAAGTCCTTTCCGAACTGGCGGACCATGCCCCCGCCCTGAGCCAGGCGTATCAGCTGGGGCTGCGGCGGGTGAACGCCTATATTGCGGACGCGCGCACCCTGGTGGCCAGCAATCCCGACGACGAAGAGAGCCGCCAGGCTTTGCTGGAGGCCTACCAGCAGAAAGCCATGTTGTATAACATGGCGATGCAGCACTCGATGCCCGTAAGATGATGCGCGGGTGCTACCACAACGGAGGGAGGCTGGGCGCCAGCAGGCAGGCGCAAATCAAACTATGACGAGCATGCCGCGCGGTGCTCACTGGGTGCTGGTTGTGCTGGCTGGGTGCGCTACCCTGGCGGCTGCCGCTGAAAACAGGAAAGAGTTCCACTACGCTGTCGGTCCCCATGCCAGCGTCACCCTGGTGAATCAATTCGGCAGCGTCTCCGTTTCTCCCTCAAGCGACGGTCACGTGGGTGTAATCGCCCTCCTTCACTCCAACAAAATCGAAGTGGACGCCGTCCAGCGCGGCAGCCGCCTGGAGTTGCGCACTCATTTCCTGCAGAATGCAACCGCAGGCGAGGGAAAGGTGGACTATCAACTCCTCATTCCCGCCGATGCCTCCCTGAATGTGCGTTGCACAAGCGGTCCCATTTCTGTTCAGGGCCTTAATTCCGACCTGACCCTGGAAGGTGATGCCGCCGACATTGCCGTGCGCCAGGCCCGTGGCGGCCACATCCACGTGCACACGCTTAGCGGGCCCGTCCACCTCGAGGACCTGGCTCAGGGGGATGTGGAGGTGGTTTCAGTAAGCGGGCCGGTCAGCTTGAAAAACGCCGACGGCCACATGGTTTCGGTGAGCACTACCGATGGCAAAATCACCTATGACGGCGACTTTGGCGAGGGCGGCGAGTATTCCTTAACCAACCATTCTGGCGACATTGAGGTTAGTTTGCCGGCCAGCGCCTCGGTGGATATTACCGCCACCTCGGCCAGAGGCACGGTGACCAACGACTTTCCCTTTCATCCAATAGCCCACAGTTCCGTTCCCATCGCCCAGGGCAAGTCCTTCGCGGGCACTGCCAATGCCGGCTCCTCCTCGGTTCGACTGCGTTCTTTCAGTGGTAAAATCCACGTCAAGAAATTGTAAATAACCAGAATTTCGCTACCGGAGCGGTAATGCCGGGATTGTTCCTGCAATCAGGTTCTGTGCCTTGGTGGTCCGCGCCCCAGCAAGGGCTAGAGGTTTGCCGCTGAAGCCAGCAGCCAAAAAAACTCAGAGAGTGTCGCGACGGCGTACTGCGGCCCGGCGGCGAGCGGTGTTTCTGGTTGGCTTTATGGGAGCGGGCAAGACCTGCGTGGGAGAGGCGCTGGCGGCGTATTTGGGTTGGCCCTTCGTTGATCTCGACGGCCGGATTGAGGCCCGGCAGCAGCGCAAGATTGCAGATATCTTTCACGCGAGCGGAGAGAGCGAGTTTCGGCGTTTGGAGAGCGAGGAATTGCAGCGTGTGCTGGGCGAACTGGAGGCCAGCATGCCGGCGGTGGTGTCTTTAGGCGGAGGCACCTTCGTGTCCCCCGCCAACGCCACTTCCCTGGCCACTTGCGGCTACACTGTCTTCCTGGATGCGCCGGTGGAGGAACTCTGGCAGCGCGCACAGGCAACCGCCGGCGCCCGTCCGCTGGCCATCTCTGAGAACCACTTCCGGCAATTGTATGCCGCTCGCCGCTCGCGTTATATGGAAGCGGATTATTGTGTTCTCACCGGCGGCCGATCGGTGGAAGAGGTGGCAGCGGAAATAGCAACACTGTTGCACAGTATTGGCCAAGGAGAAGCGCAGTGAACTTCAGGAAGTGGCTGGCACCGCTGGCGGTTGTGGTTCTGGCGTGCGCCGCCTACGGCAGCAACGGCAACAAGGTGGTGGACTCAGGCTCGTTCGGCGTCTTCCGCGAAGGCAAGCGGGTGGCCACGGAAACTTTCAAAATTGAGCAGGTGCCGGGCGGCAGCACCGCCACTTTTCAGCTCAAGATGGACGATGGCTCCAAAGAGCCGGCGCAAACCGCGGAGATGGAACTCACAAGTTCCGGCGCCCTCAAGCGTTACGAGTGGCATCAGATGATTCCAGAGAAGGCGGAAGCGCTGGTCACTCCCAACGATCCCTTCCTGATGGAACGGCTGGTGAGTGCCCCCGGCGCCAAGCCTGTACAGCAACCGTTCCTGGCTCCGCCCACCACGATAATCCTGGACAACAACTTCTTTGCCCAGCGCGAACTGCTGGCCTGGCGCTACATGGCGGGCGGCTGCAAACCGGGAGCCCAGGGAACGGAATGCAAGCTGTCGCCGG
>JBLMXE010000358.1:0-2922 GCA_050257615.1 Chlamydiota bacterium
GGCTCGAAAGCGGGTACTCACGTCGTAGTTCCTATGAGCGAGGGTGGGAAGGAGTTCGGGCCAGGTGCGCTCCAGCCCGTGATTGTGGCACGGGCGCCCTCGCCCGGCCGGGAGGTCAGAACGCCCCGCCACCCCCGCCGCCAAAGCCGCCGCCGGAGAAGCCGCCCCCGCCGCCCCCAAAGCCCCCGCCCCAGCCCGATCCGGTAGAACTGGCGCGTGGCGCGGAGACGAACACCTGGTTCATGTCGTAGGACATGCTGTGCATGGTGCTGGTGAACAGGATGGGGTTAAACATGGCGCCGGTGGGCGAGACATACCAGTTGGGTGGGTCCTTCACGATGCCGGCGAAGGCCTGTGCCCAGTGGTGCTCCACACCCAGCGCCATGGCGAAGGGCAGGAACTTTTCGAAGGTGTCCGGCGGCATGCGCTTGATGCGGTCGGCATCCACGCGGTTCATGAACTCCTCAAAGCCGAGGATGGCCACCCGGGTGCGCGCCCCTTTCATGGTCTTGCAGGTCATGACGCGCCCGAACAACCAGACGATCAGCGCGGAAACCGCAATGGTGAGAATGGCCAGCGGCACCGAGCCAAACACATCCGCCGCACCGGTTACGGCCAGCAGGATGAAGGGCGCCGCCACCAGCAGCGCCCCGCCCAGCATGTAAGCGTTGGCGGACTCGGGATCAATCAGGTACATGCCCTTGCGCCGCAGGGCGGCCATGATGTCCTGACGAATCAGCGGGATGGTGGTGTAGAAGCGGTTTTTCAGGCTAGAGAGGCGGGTTTCACTGCTATCGCCGGCGAAGATATTCTCCAGCATGACGCGCTCGTGGGGCGCCAGACCGGTCCACTTCTGCCGCGGAATCAGCAGGTAGAAAATGTAGTCCTTGTGGTGGAAGATCAAGCCCTGGTCCACCGTCTCTTCAATCTTGATGAAGCCGCGCACCGCCAGGTCCACAATGGTGGAGGTAATGTCGCGCGGGTTGACCTTGTCATCTATCAGCGAACCCACTTCCGCGGGCGTCATGTCCCCGGGCGGCTCGTACATGGGAGCGACCGACAGCCCGGTGCGGGGGTCGCGCCCCTTGAACCACCACAGGCAGAACATCACCACCAGCGCCCAGGGTGGCAGCAGCACGAGCGGGTTGCTGCGCAGGAACCAGATGGCGCGGGTTAGCGGCCCAGGCTCCTGCAGGACGCCCTTGGGAATGTAGACATCAATGGTCAGGCCGCCGCGCATGGGCAGCGAGTTGGTGGTCTCAAAGCGGGCATTGGCGCCGGTTACTTCCGCCGTGGCTTCATGGCTGATGGAACCGTAAAGCCCGGTGAAGGCCTGGGCGCGCAGGCTGCCGGCGGCGTTGGCCGGGAGGTGGACAAAGGCGGAAGCGTGGTCAATGGCGACCGGCCAATCGTTGCCGGTCACGTTCCAGTAGAACTCGTCGTAGCTGGGGAAATAGCGCACCGCGTTAGGAACGCTGTAATCAATTTCCACCGTCTTGCTGGTGTCCACGGCGCCGGGAATATAGATTTTGAGGTGGCGATAGCCATTGCGGATGCTGGATTCGTATTTCAGCGGGTTGCCGGAACCATCTACTACCCTCTGGATTTTCAGGAACAGACTGAAGTTGGTGCCGTGCGGGCCAGGATACTCGAGGGGAATGTCGCGATAGATGCCGTGATACTCGCCGGCAAAGGCCACCGTGATGCGCTCACTGACGGCGGCCCGGCCCTGATGGTCAAGGGTGACGGTAGAACGGAAATCGGTAATGTTCCAGTCCGCCAGCGCCGGTAGTGCGGCCAGGGCCAGGCAGCAGAAAGCGGCCAGGCGCAGCCATCCGGCTGCCCGCGCGAAGCTAACCTTGCGCGGCATTAGAACTTCACAACAACGTTTTCGCGGTCGGCCGGTGTTTCCAGTTCGAAATACTGGCGGGGCTGGAATCCCAGCATGCTGCCGAACATGTTGGTGGGGAAGGTCTGCAGCTTGGTATTGAAGTCGCGGACCACGGCGTTGTAGTAACGGCGCGCGTTCTGGATGTTGTCTTCCGTCTGGCTCAGCTGCGACTGCAGGGCGGTGAACTGCTCGGAGGCGCGCAGTTGCGGATAGTTCTCCGCCACCGCCAGCAGGCCGCGCAGGGCCTGGGTGAGCTGGCCTTCGGCTGCCGCCCGGTCCGCGGGCGCCGTGGCCGTCATGGCCGCCGAGCGGTATTTGGCGATGTTCTCGAAGGTGCCCTTTTCGTGGGCCGCGTAGCCCTTCACCGTTTCCACCAGGTTGGGAATCAGGTCGTGCCGCCGCTTGAGCTGCACGTCAATGTCGGACCAGGAGGCGTCAGCGCGCACGCGCAATTGCACTAGTCCGTTGTACATGGCGATGCCAAAGCCCACTATCGCCACAATAACGATTAGAAAAACAATCAGGGCCATCACAGGCTCCCATGTGGAGTTTTGCAGGGTCCCCCGTACAGGGCAAGGTATCACAGGCGGGAATCAGGGAGCCAGTACTGAGTACGGGGAAGAGGGCGGCTACTCTGTGGGTTCAAACCTGATTTCCACCGTCTCCATGGTCTGCTGCGCCGCCGGCTCGAACTTCCATTTGCGGATCACGTCCATGGCAGCTATGACAAACTCGGGATTTCCGCCCAGGGCCTTGGCCGATTTCACCGTGCCATTGGGTTCCACGGTCACCAGTAGCTTGACCGCGCCCTTGATATGGAGCTGGCGCGCCAGTTCAGGATAGGCGGGCAACACTCTTTTCACAATCTTGCGCGCGGCATGGTGGTCGGCGGGAGCGTCCGCACCGGCCAGGGGCGCTACACAGATGGCTGTCAGCCATAGAATCGCTAAAACACGGGCGAGGTTTCGGGTCATAGGTGTTCAGGGTCAGCACCAGCCGCCAGAAGCGAGCCGCAGGTGCGCTGGTGTCCA
>JBLMXE010000359.1:0-4249 GCA_050257615.1 Chlamydiota bacterium
TTGTGGGAGCGCGCCATGATGGGCTGGGCGTTCATCAGGGCGGAATCGCCGGCGGTGGAGTAGCGGGTATGGCCGATGGCCAGCGAGCCACGCAGCTTGGCCAGCATCTCTTCCGTGAAGATATCGGCCACCAGTCCCATGGCCTTGTGCACCCGTATGTTCACGCCGTCGGAGCAGGCGATGCCCGCCGACTCCTGCCCGCGGTGCTGCAGGGCATGCAGGCCGAGGTAGGCCAGCGTCTCCGCTTCAGGATGAGCGTAGATGGCGACAACGCCGCATTCGTCT
Organism: Chlamydiota bacterium; assembly: GCA_050257615.1. Lineage (GTDB taxonomy): Bacteria > Acidobacteriota > Terriglobia > Terriglobales > Acidobacteriaceae > JAICWP01. Next base: position 286 of record JBLMXE010000359.1, read on the forward strand.
TTGAATTTATCGAACATGCTGTTTTAGCTGCTGGCTCCTGGCTATTAGCTTCTAGCTTGAACCTTGAGCATTCCCCAAAGCCTCGGTGGTTTTGGTTCGGCCTCAAGCTAGAAGCTAGCAGCTAATTAGCTTTTCTGCAGCACGGCCGGCACCAGGCGCTCCTCGGTTTCCGTATGCAGGGCGCGCTCCAACGCCGTCCCCCATGCTTCCCGCAACTGGGCCACCGGAGCCGACACCGCCTTCTGGCCATCCACCATGATTTCCAGATTGTCAGCGATTGTAGCCCCGATCAGCTCCGCCGCCACCCCGTATTTTTCCGCTATGCGTTGGATTCGCTGCACCTGCTGCGGGTCGCACGAGACCACCACCCGGCTGGCGTCTTCTCCGAACAGCAGGCACTCGGCGGGGAGCTCGCCGGCAGCCAATTCCACCCTGGCGCCCACCAGGTTGCGGAAGCCAGATTCGGCCACGGTGACGGCCAGGCCCCCGTCGGAAATGTCATGCGCAGAGTCAACCAGGCCCGCCTGAATTGCCTCGATCAGGCACTTCTGCAGGGCGGCTTCCTTCTCCAGTTCCAGCGCCGGCGGGAAGCCCCAGAGCGCGCCCAGAATCTCCTTGGCATATTCGGAGGAGCCGAATTCGGCCTGGGCATCGGTGAGGTCGCCGGGCTCCGAACCCCGCAACAGCAGCAGACTGCGCCCGGGCTGGCGGAAATGCGGCCAAGCGGCGCGGTCCACGTCCTCGAGAATCCCGACCACACCCAGGACCGGCGTGGGGTAGATGGCCTCGCCCAGAGTCTCGTTATAGAAGCTGACGTTGCCGCCGGTAATGGGGACTTCCAGCTCCTCGCAGGCCCGGGTGATGCCATCAATCGTCTGGGCAAACTGCCACATGATCTCCGGCTTCTCGGGATTGCCGAAGTTAAGGCAGTTGGTGGCCGCCACGGGGATAGCGCCGCTGCAGGCCACATTGCGCGCCGACTCCGCCACCGCATGCATAGCGCCCAGCTTGGGGTCGAGATAGCACCAGCGGTCGTTGCCGTCCAGCGCCATGGCCAGGCCGCGCTTGGTGCCTTTAACCCGAATGACGCCGGCATCGCCGCCGCCTGGACCCTCTACCGTGTTGACCTGCACCATGGAGTCGTACTGCTCATGCACCCAGCGCTTGGAGCAGATGTTAGGGTTGGCCAGCAGCTGACGAAGCTGCGGGGTGAGGTCTGCGGCATCGCCCAGGCGGATGTGCTCGGGCATTTCCCGGGGCACCGGCGGCTCCCAGCGTTCCATTGGGCGAGAGTAGACCGGGGCCTCATCGGTGAGGGCGGCGTTGGGGATTTCGGCAACCACCTGTCCGTGCTGCAGCACGCGCATGGTGTCCTGGCTGATGACCCGGCCGACCACTACCGCGTCCAAACCCCACTTCTCGAAAACGCGCAGCACTTCCTGCTCGCGGCCGCGAGCGGCCACCAGCAGCATGCGCTCCTGCGACTCGCTGAGCATGATTTCGTAAGGGCTCATGCCGGTTTCGCGCTGGGGCACGCGGTCGAGTTCGATTTCCAGGCCCACATGGCCGCGTGCCCCCATTTCGCAGGTGGAGCAGGTCAGGCCAGCGGCGCCCATGTCCTGAATGCCGACCACGGCACCCGTTTCCATGGCTTCCAGGCAGGCTTCGAGCAGCAGTTTCTCCAGGAAGGGGTCGCCCACCTGCACGTTGGGACGCTTGGCCTCGGAGGCCTCGCTGAATTCCTCGCTGGCCATAGTGGCGCCGTGGATGCCGTCGCGCCCGGTCTTGGCGCCCACGTAGATGACCGGGTTCCCCTCTCCCGAGGCCTTGGCATAGTAAATGTTTTCGCGGCGCACCAGGCCCAGGGCGAAAGCGTTGACCAGGGGGTTGCGGGAATAACAATCCTCAAACTTAGTTTCGCCGCCCAGGTTGGGCACGCCAAAGCAGTTGCCATAAGACGCGATGCCGCTGACCACCCCTTCCAGAATGGAATGGTTCTTGTGAATCTCAGCTTGCATAGGGACAGCCGTCCCCGGCTCTCGCGCCCCCGGCTGTCCGGCCCGGATGGGCCCAAATCTCAATGAATCCATCACCGCCACCGGCCGCGCGCCCATGGTGAAGATGTCGCGCAGAATGCCGCCCACGCCCGTGGCCGCCCCCTGGAAGGGCTCGATGAACGAGGGATGGTTGTGGGACTCGATTTTGAAGGCGCAGGCCCAGCCCTCGCCGATGTCAATGATGCCGGCATTCTCCCCCGGCCCCTGCACCACGCGGCGGCTGCGCGTCGGCAGGCGGCGCAGGTGCACGCGCGAAGACTTGTAGGAGCAGTGCTCGCTCCACATCACGCTGAAGATGCCGAGCTCGGTGATGGTGGGCTCGCGGCCCAGCAGCTGGCGGATCTTGTCGTATTCTTCGGGCGTCAGGCCATGCTCGCGCACGACCTCAGGCGTAATGGCGGCAGGGCCGAGGACTGGGCTCATGATGTGGCTCGCGGAAGTTATATTTTCTCACGGCCAGGGCTAATGGCGGGCAATTATGAGGTTTAGGGTTGCTGTTGCCGGAGAAACTTCTGTGCCTCTCCCTGCATCGAAACATTAACTAACGTATTAACGTCCTGATCTTTTCGGGACAAGCTCAGGGAGCCGTCAACCAGCGGCTGCCTGGGCGCCCCATCGGGGTCAGGCGGCCGGCTCCTCTTCCATTTCCCATTCGTAGCCGCATTTCTGGCATACCCAGCGCAACTCTTTAGGGAAGGGCAGAGGGAAGCTCAGCATCAGCCAGGAAAGAAAAGTGACCCAGCGGTTGCGGTCCTGGCAGGAGATGTTAAGCGAGTCGCAGTTGGGGCACTGCGGCTGCTCATAAAGTTCGCCTTTTTCTGAAAAGAACACTGCCGGAATCCCATCGTTGAGGATCTGCAGCGCCTTTTCGGCCGCTGCTTCGGGAACCTGCAGGCGGATGCCGCCCACCGCCCCGGCGAGCAGCCAGTCCAGGCGCACGATGTTCTCATTTGCCAGAAAGCAGGGGATGCCGATGGAATCTAGCGCTCCCTTGGCCAGCAGCGCCTGCGGTAAGTCGCGAAAACTGGCCACGGTGATGAGGCGGTCGCTCAACGCGCTTTCTACTATTTCACGTGCGGCGGGCCGAGCTCAAGGCAGTTTCGAGTTTCCAGTTTCGAGTGGGTGCTGAGCTGGTGGGTGTGGAAGCGCCGGGGTTTTGCCCCTGAAATGACACCCGGCAAAAGCTGCGTCTATGATGGCAGCGATGAAGTCGGTCATCGTAGGCACGGCGGGACACATTGATCACGGCAAATCGGCGCTGGTCAAGGCGCTGACCGGCACCGATCCCGATCGCCTGGAAGAAGAAAAGCGCCGCGGCATCACCATTGATATCGGCTTTGCCCACCTGGAACTGCCCGCGCCCGGCGGGGAACCTCTCCGCCTGGGCTTTGTGGATGTGCCCGGCCACGAGCGCTTTGTGCGCAACATGCTGGCCGGCGTGGGCGGCATTGACCTGGTGCTGCTGGTAATCGCCGCCGACGAATCCATTAAGCCGCAGACCCGCGAGCACTTCGACATCTGCCGCCTGCTGGCGGTGCGCCGCGGGATGACGGTGCTCACGAAGTCCGATGCCGTGGATGCGGAGACGCTCGAAGTCGTGCGGCTGGAAGTTGAGGATTTTCTGCGTGGCTCGTTTCTCGATTCCGCCAGCTCGCCGATTGTGGCCGCCAGTTCTCTGACGGGCACCGGACTCGACGACGTGAAAGCGGCGCTCGCCAGAGTCGCCGCCGAAGCTACGGCTAAAGATTCGAGCGCGCTGGCTCGACTTCCCATCGATCGCGTTTTTACGATGAAAGGGTTCGGCACGGTCGTCACCGGAACGCTGGTTTCAGGGACAATTCGTAAAGAAGAGGAACTGGAAGTCTTTCCTAGCGGGAAGCGCGTGCGTGTACGCGGCGTGCAGGTCC
>JBLMXE010000360.1:0-3189 GCA_050257615.1 Chlamydiota bacterium
GCGCGCGCCTGCATCTGCAGCCTGATGGCGCGCTATGGCAATGTTGCCGACCTGATTCTGGAACCTCCGCGGCCGCTGGAAGTGCGCAGCAATCTGCTGCTGCGCTCGCGCGAAGAACGGCCGCCACAGCCTCCCACCCCGCGGGGCACGCCGGCGGAGTTCAAGCGTCTGCTTTCCGATCTGCTGGTGGAAGCGCTGAAGGCGGCCAAGCAGCAGAACAATATTGCCGTGGACCTGCTGGCCCGGCTGGCGGTGGTCAAGTTTCTGCGCTTCGAACTGACGGCGCAGTTTGCCGCGGTGCTGGAGCGTTGCCGTACTCTGCTCAAGAATTGCGAGAACATGCGTCCGGAGCGCGCCACCCAGATTCGTGACCGGGTTTATGCCCTGCAGGTTTCCAAAAAGACGGTGCTGCGGCGTGCCGGCCAGGAAATCTTTGAAACCCTGCGCGAAATCGAAAAGCAGACGCTGGCGCGCATGCGCCAGTCGTTATTCGGAGAGGCTGCCGGCACGAGCTACGAGCTCTTTCTCAACCGCCTGGCTTTCACTGAGGATGGCCGCGACGATTATCTCAATGCCGAGCATTACGTCATGCTCGGCAATTACGAGCAGGATCCGGACCGCTTCGCCACCATGCGTGAACTGGCGGGCGCCTTCCTGGTCTCGCTCGACGTGCTGGACCAGGCCGTGGATGCCGACCGGGTTCTCGACGGCCTGCTCAACGCTCCGGAAAACGCGCAGGAGCTAGTGGCGGGGGGCGCGCCGGACGAATCTTCTTCCCGGGGCAAGGCGCAGAAGGCGCTCCTGAACAGCTGGCTGGAACTGCTGGAGTCGCAGAAGGTGATGGATTACGTGGTGGCCTCTTATGAGGCGGTGCCGCTGCTCAGCGAATACTCGCCCGCCATCAACGCTCAGCAGCTGAAGAACGCTCTCGTCTCAAAAAAGGAACGCAGCCGGGTGGAGGCGCTGATTGCCGAGCATCCCCGGCTTTCGGGAGCCAGCCTGCAGACGGCCATCCGGCGGGCGAGCGAAATGAAGGGCGCGGACCGGGCCCGCGTCGCCGGCCGTTTCATGAGCGACTTCATGCGCTACCACCGCGACCTGCGGCGGCTGGAAGCGCTCAACTCCGCGCTTGACAGCGTGAACGTGATCGGCAACGAGAAGCTGCGCGAGCTTTCCTCGCTCAACCGCCTGCTCTACGAATTCCTGGTGCGCGACGAGCAGAAGCCCAGCGAGGAAAAGGTTGTGCACCACGTCATCATCAAGGCCGACGTGCGCGATTCCACCCGCATGACTCGCGCCCTGGGCGAGCGTGGCCTGAACCCGGCTTCCTACTTCAGCCTGAATTTCTATGACCCGGTGAACAAGCTGCTGCCCAAGTACGGCGCGGGCAAGGTGTTCATCGAGGGCGACGCCATCATCCTCGCGCTCCTGGAGTACGAAGGTGAGCGCGGTTTCGCCGTCAGCCGGGCCTGCGTGCTGGCCAAGGAAATGGTGGATATCGTGCGCGCCTATAACGAGGAGTCGCAGAAGGCGGGGCTGCCCGGCCTGGAACTGGGCGTCGGCATCACTTACCAGCCCACGCCGCCCATGTACCTGATGGACGGCAGCGCGCGCATCATGATTTCCGAGGCGCTCAACGAGAGCGACCGCCTCTCTGCCTGCAGCAAGCAGGCGAGGCGGCTGCTGCCCCTGGGCGGCCCGTTCAATGTGTACCGTTTTCAGTTACAGCGCGAAGGCAGCGGTAACGAGTTTGAGGATGCGCCCCTGGTGTACAACGTCAGCGGGATCCAGCTGAATGCTGCCGCCTTCCACAAGTTGCAGCAGGAAATTTCGCTGCAGGCGCAGGATGTGGCCATGCCTACCATCTGGGAAAACGAGCAGATGCGCCTCCATAGCGGCCTGGTGCCGCTGGAAGGCGGTTTGTTTCACACCGTGGTGGTGCGTGAAGCCCGCGCCGCCCGCCTGCGCGCCACCGACTACGCTCCCCTGGGCTGGAGCGACGACCTCTACTACGAAGTGTGCACCAACGCCGGCGTGTATCGTTTTCTGGAACACAGCCAGGCGGCCAAAGCGGGAGCGGTAAACTGATCGAAATTAATACGGGATCCGGTGTATCTCGAACGGAATGCGGATCACCGCTTCCAGAGCCACCGCTAGCCCATTCTTGGTAGCGGGGCGGAAGCGGCAATGGCGCAGGGCGTCGCGGGCGGCGGCATCCAGGCGGTCATTCACGCCGCGCAGGACGCGCACCTCGCCCACATTGCCGTCGGCGCCAATCACGGCATACAGCGTGACCGTGCCCGTGATGTGCTCGCGCATCAGGATCCCGGGGTAGGCTGGGTCCACCTTCTCCACGATTATCGGCGCCGTCAGGTCCCCTTGCGCGGGATCGTTGTTCAACTGCGCGAAGCGGATCACCCAGCTGCCGCTGCGCGAATTCAAGTTGGGCATGTTCAGGGTGACCGAATAAAACTTCTTGTTGCCGAACACCTGGCGTTCTATTTCCGAGGGAGTGACGGTGGGGAAATCGCGGGCCGCGCGCGGCGGCAGGGATGGGAGCTTGGCCAGCGCCAGCAGATTGCGGGCGGGCACCGCGGCTGCGACCACGGGGGCACCGGTGTTGGGGAGCGGAGAGGCCCCGGGCGCAATGGTGATGCCGGCTAATTTATTGGCGCGCCAGTCGCTGTTGCCAGTCCCGGCTTCGGCTGAGCCGCCGCCATTCGCGGTGGGTGTGCCGGAAGCTCCCGCGTGGCCGTTTGGCCCGGCAGCGAAGAGTCCGCGCCGGTTGCCCTCCGGGACCTCAATCGGCCCGCTTACCGACGTGGGCGCAACCCCGAGCGCAATCATCTGTCCGGCCGGGCGTCCCAGACTCATGCTTTGAGTATTGGGCGCAGCCGCGGCTTGGGCCACCTGACCGCCGGCAGATTGGCCAGCGGCTCCCGCACCTGATTGCCCGCCGTTCGCGCCGGTTCCTCCTGCTCCTGCTCCTCCTCCTCCCGGCTCGAGAGCGCTTGCCGTTTGCTGCGAGGCGACCGGCAGCTTAGGAGCGGCCACCTGTGGCCGCAGTTCGGCTACGTTGAGCGCTCCCAGGGAACGCTTAACGTCTGTGGTTGCCGCCGGCGGCGGAATCACCGCCGGTTGCGGCGCATGGGGAGCACGCAGATTCGCCAGCGCGGTGGTTGTCTCCGG
>JBLMXE010000361.1:0-22514 GCA_050257615.1 Chlamydiota bacterium
TGGTCCTCCGTTTCGAGCAGATGCGCGCCATCTTCGGGCAGCTGATCCTGCGCCCCCAGGTCAACATTCCCGTTCCGCTCACCATCATCGCCTTCCGCAGCAGCGATCAGATGCAGGAACACGTGCCCGTCTTCCAGGGCAAGGCCGTGGATTTGAGCGGGTTTTTTGTGGGCCGGCCGGACCACAACTTTATTGTCCTCGACCTTTCCGCCCCCGATCACTGGACGACGGCGATTCACGAATACGCCCACATGCTGCTGGACGGCAACTATCCCACCACGCCGCTGTGGTTTGACGAAGGCTTTGCCGACTACTTCTCCACCATTGACGTGGTGCGCGACGGGGTGCAAATCGGCAAGCCGCCGCAGGGCTACATGGAACTGCTGGGCAACGCCAAGTGGATTCCGCTCGGCGAACTGCTGCAGGTGCAGCCCTATTCCAAAACTTACAACCTCAGCGACCGCCGCTCACTTTTTTACGCCGAATGCTGGGTGGTGGTGCACTATCTGTTTGACACGCAGAAATTGTCGGAAGCCGGCCAGTACTTCGGCCTGGTGGAGAATCAGCGCCTGCCGGTGGAGCAGGCCGTGCAGCAGGCATTCGGGATGAGTTCCCAGCAGCTCGAGCAGCAGGTACGGAACTATTACCGCTCGCCACAGGCGGTGTATCGCACCCTGAAGCTGCCGGTGGATGTGAACAAGCAGTACACCTACACGGCGGAGAAGATTGCACCGGCGGACGCGCAGGCCATGCTGGCCGACCTGGACGTGCACATGGACGCCCACCAGCAGCGCGGCATCGAGATCCTGGAGAGCGTGTTGCAGGAGCATCCGGACAACGAACTGGCCTTGCGCAGTCTGGGTTATGCCTGGCTGCAGAAAGACGATTCCGACCGCGCTGCCCAGTATTTTGAGCGCGCAGCCAAGCTCAACGCCCCCGATCCCTGGGTGCATTACTATTCCGCATTGTTGCGCCACCGCAGCGGGGAACGGCTTTCGCCGGAGGAGTTGGAAGACACCAAGGCTGACCTCAAGGAGGCCGTCCGCCTGAGCCCGCAGTTCGCAGATGCCTACAACCTGCTCGGCCTGGCAGAAATGCAAAGCGGTGACATGCAGTATTCCATCCGCGACCTGACCACCGCCGTGGAACTCAGCCCGCGCAATGAGAGTTACCGTGCCAATCTGGCGCAGGCTTACATCTTTGCCCGCAAGTGGGAGGATGCCACCGCCCTGCTGCAAACCCTCCTGGCCAGCAAGAATCCGAAGATCGCGGACCAGGCTAACCAGCAGATGCAGGAAATGGAGCAGGCGCGAACCCGCCAGCGGGTCGAGATTCTGGGACGGCCGGCCGATGATTACACCGCCCCGCAGTGGCGGCCCAAGAAAACCGCGCCCCAGCCGGCAGCCGAGGCCAAGGCTCCGGAGCAGCCGCAGTTGCCGCAGCACGGGCCGGTTCACTATCTGAAGGGAACGCTGCTGTCAGTGGATTGTGTGGCTTCCCCGGCGGCCACCTTGACCGTCCAGGCCGGCGGCAAGACCTGGAAGATGCTGACCGCCAACTATCAAAAGCTGGCGCTGATCGGAGCCGACCAGTTCTCTTGCGAGTGGCACGACCGCAAAGTTGCCGTCAACTATCGCGCCATGGGCGCCGCGGAGGGCGCTGTGGTATCTCTGGAATTGCAGTAAATTAAAGCGATGGCATCGCAGCAAGCTATGGCATCTTCTTCGGGATGGACGGAAATCACCGACTTCGGACCGCAGGAGTGGCCGGCGGTCCGTGCCCGCGAGTGCTGCGAAGCGCTGGAGAGGGGCGAAATCCTGTTTTTCTCCCGCCCGCCCTTTCCCTTGCCCGAAGAAGACCGCAACTTCCTGCTCACGCAGCGCCACATTGATTCCCGGCTGCACAAGAACATTTCTTACCGCCCGGGAAAGGATGTGCTGCGCGGTTTCTCCGACGGCCGGGAGGTTGAAGACCGCATTCACTGCGTCATGCGCGCCTACTCCGGCGCGGTGACCAGCTTTCTCCAGCGCTTCCTAAGCCCTTATGCGGGACAATTCCAGTTGGACTATGCCAGCTTTCGTCCGCTCGAGGAACAGGGCCGCGACTTGCCCCTGCACAAGCGCAATGATCTGCTGCATGTGGATGCGTTTCCCAGCCGCCCCACGCGAGGCGGGCGCATCCTGCGGGTCTTTACCAACATCAACCCCAGTCAGGAGCGCATCTGGCTGGTGGGCGAACGCTTTCCGGCGCTGGCGCGGCATTACGCTTCAGAAGCCGGATTGCGCGCCATTGGCGGCGCTGGTTCGAACTTGCGCGCCCGCATCGTCCACCTTCTTCGTGCCACTGGACTGCCGGTGACGGAACGCTCGGCTTACGATCAGTTCATGCTGCACTTCCACGACTGGCTGAAGGAAAACTCCAGTTTCCAGAGCGGAACGGAAAAAACGCGCATCGCCTTCCCGCCCCTGGCCACCTGGCTGGTGTACACCGATGGCGTGCCCCACGCCGCCCTCTCTGGCCAGTTTGCGCTGGAACAGACGTTCATTATTCCTCCGGCGGCGCTGGTGGCTCCCGACTGCGCGCCAGTTCATATTCTGGAAAAGCTGTGCGGCCGGAAGCTGGGGTGAAAGCCTCATTGACGTCATTGGATATCATGAGTGGTTCTACTGATATCACAAAACGCGACAAAAAAACCCTCTCAGCTTCGCGCCGAGAGGGTGCGAATCAGCAGGCGCCCGTTACACGCGGACCACGTTAGCGGCCTGGTAGCCCTTGGGGCCTTTCAGCAGATCGAACTCGACGGTTTCGCCCTCGTTCAAGGTGCGATAGCCGTTTTCCTGGATGGCGGAGAAGTGCACGAACACATCTTCGCCGGTGGACCGCTGAATGAAGCCGTAACCTTTCGCCCCATTAAACCACTTTACTGTACCCTTCTCTCTCACTTAAGAAACTCCTTTCGACATTCGTCAAATATGCTCTCCGGGTCGTCGCCTTGGGCTCCAGGTTCGGAAGCGGGGGGCAAAACCGAGGAGAAAAGTGATGCACCGCTTCCACTGCCGAGGACAACAGAAAGGGCCCCGAGTCACCTGCCATGGTGATGATGGCCAGCGACTCCGGAGCCCAAATCTGTCACGCGTGATATCTCAGCTGCGGAAATTGACATCAACTTAAATCTCCTGGCCTCACGGCCAGACTCGCTGCTATGAATTTTGTGCAGCGAGCAGGAGATAATATTCAGTAAGTCATACTTTTGTAAAGCAAATTAATTATCTCTTATTGCGAGGTAAGATGAGTTTAAAACGTTTTTTTGTAGGGCTTTTATCCTCGACATGTCCTGACGCATCTTGACGCCTGTACTGATGTAATCGTTGGCGTCCTCGCCACTTTGGTACGATTCCTGCTGGTGCCTGAAACTGCCCAGCCTTCGCCTTCCGCCGGCCAGTTCGCTGGCCCTCTCTCTGCCACAGGGGGAGCAGGCCGGCCTTCCTGGAAGCGGCAACTGCTGCCCACTCTGCGGTACCTGATGCGCACAGAAGTACATACCTTCGCGTTTTCTGTGGCTGCCAATGCCATTCTTTCCTTCTTCCCCTTTGTCGTCCTGCTGATGACTCTGATCCGCAGGGTCTTTCATTCGCGCTTGATGTACAACGTAGTGTTGCAGTTGCTGCGCGACTACCTGCCCGCCGGCCAGGATTTTGTAATCCGCAACCTGAACGCGCTGGTCAGTGCCCGCCATCGCGTGCAGCTTTTTTCCCTGGTCATCCTGCTGATCACTTCCACGGGCGTGTTCGTCCCCCTGGAAGTCGCGCTCAACCGCGTCTGGGGATTCCCCAAGAACCGCTCTTATCTCGGCAACCAGCTGATTTCATTAGGGCTTGCGTTTGCTTGCGGTTGCTTGGCATTGCTTTCTATCTTTTTGACCGCCGGTAACCAGCAACTGCTGCAATTCATGTTCCTGGGGCATAGCGGCAACTTTGTTTTCCGCGCCGCCGCCTTCCTGGTCATGAAGACGTTTGCCATCGCCGCCAGCATTGCAATTTTCTTCCTTATCTACTGGCTGCTGCCCAACGGCCGCGTGCCCGCCCAGGCGGTGCTACCGGCAGCGGTCATGACCGGCTTGGCCTCCGAGGTTCTGAAGTACGCCTACATCCTCGCCCTGCCGCGGCTGAATTTCCAGGAAGCCTACGGCCCCTTCTCTATTTCCGTTACCCTCATGATCTGGGCCTTTCTGATGGGTTTGCTGCTGCTGGCGGGGGCCTACCTTTCCGCTTTCGGGCGCGCTTCGCACTCCTCCTGACCGCCGGCTCGGGCCGAAGCCATTCCCGCTTTGGGAGCTGGGCCCGCAGATTAATTGCATGCCGGCAGCTTCTCTTATTGCCGACAGACTAGACTAGACTTGAGCAGGCAATAAGCTTCCAGGTTTCTGTTGTGAGCCCCAGGTTGCACCTCCGCGCACTTTGGGTGGCTCTGTTGGCAGCGGGACTGGGATGTTGCTCGCCAGCGTATGCAACTGGTCCCGCTCCCCTCAGTCTGACTCAACTGACAAAAAAGGCAGGTTTCGTCTTCGCCGGACGGGTGCTGCGCGTGGAGTGGCCCAGGCCGCAGCCGGGCAGGGTACCGGTGGTGCAGGTAACTTTGCAGGTGGAGCGGGCCCTGCGCGGCGCCCGCCGCGGCCAGACTTTTGTCCTCACCCAGTGGGCCGGGGCCTGGGACGCCGGTCCGCAGTATCGCCCCGGGCAGCGCCTCCTCCTGTTCCTGTATCCCCGTAGCCAGACCGGCCTGACCAGCGTAGTCGGCGGGCGCCTGGGGCAGTTTGATCTGGACGCCGGGGGAAACATCGTCATACGAGCTGATCAGCGACACCTGCTCTTAACCCCGGAGGATGATCCGGCTGTGCGGCCCAGCCGGTCCCATCCGGCAAAATACCGCTACCGGGACTTTGCCGGCCGCATACGCCGAGCAGCAGAACCATGAAACGGGCAGCCATAACCGGTGCCGGGGAACGCCAGCGTTGGCCGGCGGTTGCCGTTCTATGCCTGCTGGCTGCAACCGTGTGCCTGCTTGCGGTTCGCTCCTACGCCGGGGGTCCTCTGAAAGTGGCGGGCGTGAGCGGATTCGATACTGGAGCGGCGGGTACGCCTCTGACCTGGCCGCAGGGTGAGGTGCGGTACTACACCGACCAGGGCGATCTCAGCCCCGTGCTGCCCCAGGCCGAGGCCAACGCCTTCGTAGCCGATGGTTTTCTGCGCTGGACTTCGGTGGCCACGGCCGCCCTGAGCGCCACCCCGGCCGGCCAGCTCGACGAGGATGTGAACGGCAGCAACGTGGTTTTGCTTGACTATGGCCAAGTCAACATGCCGGCAGACATCCAGCCCACGGCGCTGGACAAGCCGGTGGCTATCGTCTACGACGCGGACGGCAAGGTCACCGATGCCTTGCTGGGCCAGGGCGCCGGCGCCGCCGACATGTGCGGCAGCAATGCCGCCTACGGCGGGCCGGACAATTACAGCACCAACGCTCACCTGGCGCACGCCCTGGTGGTGCTGAACGGCAATTGCGCCCAGACTACCGCCGCGTTAGCCGACCTCAAGTACCATCTGATCCGCGTGCTGGGGCGGGTGCTGGGACTGGACTGGGTTGACTTGAACAGTAACGTCTTTACACGCAAGCCCTTCCCCATACCCGACGATTACCTTGGCTTCCCCGTGATGCATGCGCTCGATCCCTTTTGCCCGAACTCCACCGTGTGTTTCACAGCTGCGGATGAACTGAAGATGGACGATCGGGCCGCTATCTCCTCGCTCTACCCGGTGACCAGCGCGAACATGGGCAACTTTTCCGGCAAGCAGATTTTCCGGGACAACACCGGACGGGTTTACGGAACGGTTTATTTTCGCGGGCGTAACGCTCTTCCCGCCCAGCCCGTGCAGGGGGTCAAAGTCGTAGCTCGCTGGATTGATCCCGCCAGCGGCCAGCCTTCGCATCGCTACACGGCGGCCTCAGTCTCCGGCTTTCTGTTTCGCGGCAACGCCGGCAACCCGGTCACCGGCTTCACGGACGCGAGCGGCGAGCGCTACGACAAATTCGGCTCTGACGACCCTGGGCTGGAAGGACGCTTCGAACTGGCGGGGCTGGAGTTTCCCGATGGCGGCAAGACCGCGCAGTATCAGGTCAGCCTCGAGGCCGTGGATCCCCTCTGTGCTGAACCCACGTCGGTTGGTCCTTATCGCAGTGGGCAGGTGGCGCTCTCCGGAACCGCGGCACCCATCACGGTTACCCTGAGCAAGGGCGATGACCTGGCGCGCGACTTCATCATGTCAGGCAGCGCCCTTCCCGCCGCCGAGAGCGCCGGCACGTTTGCCGCCCCCGCTCGCCTGCCTGCGGGCGGAAATTGGGCGGGCTCGCTCTCGCCCTATGGCAACGTGGACTACTACTCGCTGCCGGCGCGCGCCGACCGCACTGTTAACGTGAAGATCACCGCCCTGAATGAAAGCGGCAAGGCCACGCAGAGCAAGGCGCAGCCGGTAATTGGCCTCTGGCCAGCCTCCGCGCCCGCGGATTTTTTGCCTGAGGTCGCCGTTTCCTACTTCAACGCCCTGGATACAGGGGCTACGGTGCTGAACGCGCGATTTTTGCTTAGCGGCGATTTCAAACTGGGCATCGCCGATTTTCGCGGCGATGGCCGCCCCGATTTTCGCTACCGTGCGCGAATCTTCTACGGCGATACGGTCGCGCCCGCGCGGGTGGCGGTGCAATCAAATGCGACCCTGACGGTTCGTGGCATCGGCTTGGACGTGGCCACCACGGCCAAAATCAACGGCAAGAACACGCCGGTGGTGGCCGCCTATTCCGACCGCATTGTGCTCACCGCGCCGCACCTGCCGGACGGGGTTTATAACCTTGACCTGATGGCGTCCGATGGCTCCACAAGCAGTATGATCAACGCGCTGACATACGGCGCCGCCGCCGGCGACCAGATTGTGCTGCTGCAGGGCGCCGCCAATCCAGCCACCCCGGCGGGCGGTGAAGCCACGAATCCCATCCGCGTGCGCGTGGTGGAAGCCGACGGCGCCACTCCGGTGCCGGGCGCAACGGTCAGCCTCAGTGCCAGCCCCGCCCAGGTGATTTTCTCCGCTTGTGGAGCCACCAGCTGCGCCCTGTTGACCGATGAGCAGGGAGAGGCTGTTTCGCGCATGGCGCCGTCCGCGGCCGGTACCTTCACGGTGACGGCTTCAATTTCCGCCTCTGAGTACGTCCGCACCTCGCTCACCGGCGTGGCTGCGGCGCTGCAGATTGCCGCGGTATCGCCTTCGGCCTGGGTCGCCCAGAGCGGCAGCGGCAGCCTTCCGCTTACGGTGCGCGTGCTCTCCAACAGCCAGCCCGTGGCCGGCCGTTCCGTGCGATATCGGGTGACCCAGGGCAGCGCCAGCTTGAGCGCGGCAACCGCGGACACCAACGCCGCCGGATACACCAGTGTCAATCTGCTCTTGAGTGCGCTGGCGGGCGAGGTTCATGCCAGCGCCTGTGTGCTGCCGGATGCCGCCCCATGCAGCAATTTCTACATCTTTATGGTGCCGGCGAGCGCAATCCGCTTGCAGCCGGTAGCCGGCGAACAGCAGATCATCAACACCGCCCAGAGCTTCTCCGCGGTGCGCCTGCGGGTGACCGATTCCTCCACGCCGCCCAATCCGGTGCAGTTGGCGAGGGTTACCGTGCTCTCGGCGGTGCTGCGCTGGCAGGCGCCGCCGGTTGCCAGCGGTCCGAACCCACCTCCGCCGCCCGCCCCGGTGGTGCTCAGTTCGTCGCAGAGCGTCGCCTATTCCGATGCCAGCGGGCTGGTTTCCATTCTGCCCTCAGCCGCGGCCGGCTTTGGCGCCGTGGTGGTGAAGATGATTGCCTTCGGTGACAGCGGCTGGCCCTTACAGTTCCAGGTGCAGCGGCTGTGGGCGCCGCCTGGCTGGGTTGGCACTGGCGATGCGCAGACGGCAACTGCTATTTCTGAACGCCGCCCGCGTCGCCTTCCTTCTTCACCCAGGTATCCACCCACTGATTGACTGTCTTGTACCACAGCCGGCTGTTTTGCGGTTTGAGCACCCAGTGGCCTTCGTCGGGGAAGTACAGCATCTTCGAGGGCACGCCCAGCCGCTGCAGCGTGGTGAAGAGCTGGAAACCTTCGGAGACGTCGAGCCGGTAATCCAGTTGGCCGTGCACCACCAGCGTGGGCGTTTTGAAATTTGCGGCAAACAGATGCGGCGACCAGCGGCGGTACATGGCGCGGTTGGTCCAGGGTGTGCCTTTGAACTCCCACTCCGGGAACCACAGCTCCTCGGTGGTGCCGTAGGCGGATTCGGTGTTGAACATGCCGTCGTGCGAGACCAGGCACTTGAAGCGCGTGGTGTGGCCCAGAATCCAGTTGATCATGTAGCCGCCGTAGCTGGCGCCCAGCGCGCATTCGCGGTCCTTGTCCACGAAGGGATAGCGGCGCTCCACATAGTCGAGGCCACGCATCAGGTCTATGTAGGGCCGGCCGCCCCAGTCGCCATTGATGGCGTCAGTGAACTTCTGCCCGAAGCCGGTGGAACCGTGGAAGTTGATCATCACTACCACGTAGCCGTCGGCGGCAAACAGTTCCGGATTCCAGCGATAACTCCAGGCGTCGTCCCAGGCGCCCTGCGGCCCGCCGTGGATGAGGAACTTCACCGGATACTTCTTGTGCGCATCAAAGTTGGGCGGCTTGACCAGGAATCCCTGGACCCGGCTTTTGGCGGAGCCCGTAAACCAGAACGACTGCAGAGGCGGCATCTCGACCTGCGAGAGCACGACGTGATTGAGATCGCTTAACTGGCGGGCGGCGCCCAGGCGGGAAGCGTCGGCAATTTCTGCGGCGTAGATCTCGTTGGGTGCGCGCACCGACATGCGGGTGAAGAGCAGTGTTTTGCCGTCGCGAGTGATGGCCAGGTCATCGCTGGTCCCGCGTTGTAGTTGGTGAACGGCGCCTCCCGCAACCGGCACGTTGTAGATCGGCTGCTCGCCTTTGTCTTCCGAAACAAAGTAGATACGCGAGGAATCCGGCGCCCACACGAAGCCGCCCACCCAGCGGTCGAAACTTTCCGTCAGGGTGCGGTGCTGGCCGGTGGCGCGGTCGTAGAGCATCAGGCGGAAACGGTCGCTTTCGTACCCCGGCCGAACCTGCGCCAGGTAGGCGATGTACTTGCCATCGGGCGAGTAGCGCGGAGTGGAGTCGCTGGCCGGGTTGTCGGTAATTTTCTTTGGCGTGCCGCCCGTCACCGGCACTATGAACAGATCATTGTTCGTGCTGGTGGCCTCGACCTCGCTGATGTTGCTGGTGAAGGCCGCCTCCTTGCCATCTGGCGAAATGGCGTACAGGTCGCTGCCACCCAGCTGAAACGGCGGCACGTCGTGATCGCCGGGGGTGAGGTCGCGGGCCGCGCCGCCCTTCGCCGGCACTACAAACAGGTGGCTGCGCTTGCCTCCGGTGTAGCTCGCCCAGTGGCGGTAGAACAGCCGGGTAAAGATGGCGGCCTTCACCTTGGAGCGTGCTTTTTCTTCCAGGCGGGCCTTGTTGCAGGCGTCATCTTTGCAGTCGGGATAGACCGAAGAAACGAACAGGATGTTCTGCCCGTCGGGCGACCAGAGCTCGCCATCAGCTTCGGTGGAGATGGAGGTGACGCGGCGCGGCTGGCCGGTGACCGTGCCGGTATTGGCGTCGAAATCCGCCACCCAGACCTGGGAACTGCCGTCCTGGGAGGAGATGTAGGCCAGCTGTTTGCCGTCCGGCGACCACCGCGGCCGGTCCTCGCCGGCCACTCCCGTGGTGATCTGCCTGCTTTCGCCGCCGGCCAGCGGCACCACCCACAGATGCGGCGTGCGCGTGTTCGCCTTCAGATCCACCTTTACGGCGCTAAACGCCACCCAGCGCCCATCCGGCGACGTCTGCGGCTCGCCCACCCGTTGCAGTGCCATCATGTCCTCAAAAGTGAACGGGCGCTTGGCCTGCGCCAGGCAAAAGGAGCTCAGAAGAAGAACCGCGATCAGTATGCGACGCCCCATGGCGCCTCCTCGGAAAAGCAGACAAGTGTAGCGGATTGGGCGGATAGTGTGTCTGTGAGGCAGGTCACGGCGGCAAAGGGCAGTCGCCTTTAGCATTGGAACAGCCGGAGGACGTGAATATGTCCAATCAAAACACGAAAGCCAGTAATCGTTCGCATATTGTGCTCATACCAGGCTTCGCCGG
Organism: Chlamydiota bacterium; assembly: GCA_050257615.1. GTDB lineage: Bacteria > Acidobacteriota > Terriglobia > Terriglobales > Acidobacteriaceae > JAICWP01. The sequence continues at coordinate 10,256 of JBLMXE010000361.1, forward strand.
CTTCGATGCTCTTGGTCAACTCGAATACTATGCCGGCGTCACAGATTGGTTTCAGAAACGGCGCGCCCCCAACCAGGTGCTTCATTATTTCGATAACTTCCCCACGGCGGCAGTGGTCACACGCGCGGCGCGGTTGCAGAGCTATCTGGCAAAGCGCATCGTGCGCGGCGAAATCTCGGGGGATGACCAAATCACGCTGGTCGGCCACTCCACCGGCGGTCTCGACATCCGCCGGCTGCTCTGGAATCTGCGCCATCGCGACAACAAGCGGATTGTGGTGGATGGCAAAGCCGAAGTGGAACCGGCCGACATTCTCCACCGTGTGCGCCGCGTAGTGTTTCTCTCCGTGCCCCACTGGGGCACCAATATCGCCGACTGGGTACGTGCGCAAGCCATGTTGCGCATGGCCGTAGTTGCCGAAATGCGCGCCGCGGTAGCAGGTTCGCAAGTACTGCTTCTGGATTGGATCCAAACCTCGATCATGGGCTCGACTGCTCGCCTTACCGGTTCAGGGCTATTTCGTGCTGTCCAGGATGCCCTCAGCGAGGCCAACGAATATTACGGCAAGCGGAGCCAGGAGCGGAAAGCGGAAGCCCACGAAGCCGCATCCGAGTTGAGCCTCTATTTACGCCACATGGCCTCCGATTTTGCTGCTATTGACGATCTCGCGTCGCGTCCTCACCCGAGCAGCAAGCCAGTGAGCCCGGCGCACTTCACTGCGGCCGATCGCCAGCGGGAACTGAGGCCAACAAGGCCGGGCCACGAGATGAAATTCCTGTCGTATGTCACCATAGGGCGGCGGCCATTCCGCTTCGATTTGGACCGCCCGGCTCCGCTGTGGGAGCTTTCAAGCCCGTTAACCTACCCCGAGATCACCAGGGATTCGGAACTGAGCCTGGGCACCGACATTGCTTATCGCACCTGCTACCGCGCCTGTGCCGCAGGGCCGTTCAGACCACCAGTACTACAGGAGAAGGTGACCAGGCGCTTAGCGGGCGCCCCGCGGCATGCGCTGGAAATGTGGGACAACGATGGCATCGTCAATACCCTGTCCATGCTCTGGCCGGCGGGTGACAACGTGCTTGTCCCGGGAGACCACATGGACATTGTTGGTCACTACAAACCCGTCAAAGCCGAACGCGGCGGCGGCCGCAAGTTCCGGGCTTACGACTTGCTCAAGTCCGATTCCGGGTTTAAGGAAAAGACTTTCCAGCGGGTATGGAAGGAAATTTTCGCTTTTTGCCGGAGCAGCTTAAGGTAATGACTCTCCAGGAGGGGGGAGCAGCGCCAGCATTTGGCCAGCGATCGCAGAGCCTAAGTCTTTGATTTGTAAAGACCGGGAGCGGATTGCCCTGGGGCTGGAACGTTTTCTTTTTTTGTCACGCCAGGGCTGGAGTGATGTACCATGTGGAGTGTACGTGAATCCCGTATTCGGAACGCACGTGCCAATGGCATGCAATCCGCCATCCCTCGGAGATATTGACCCAGCGCTTGTTCTGCTTCTCCTGAGGCTGTTATGACAAACCCACCAAGTTTTTCCCTGCGTTTATTTCTGCCGGTACTTTTGCTTGCTATCATCGCCTCGCCGGGTTGCGGAGGCGGTCCCGTCACTCCTGCGCCCGGAAATTCCGGCGGACCTGTCGCGGGTGAATCAACTCAGGTCACGGTCTTGCTTTCCTCGGCCGCCAATGACAAGCTCGCCTCGTTGCATCTCGATCTTTCCAGCATCACCCTGACGGGCCAGTCAGGAAACACGGTAACCTTGCTGCAAAAGCCGAAGAATATAGAGTTGATCCACCTCAACGGAACTGTGGAACCACTTCTTACTGCTACGGTTCCGCAGGATGTTTACACCAGTGCAGCGGCCGCCTTTTCCAGCGCGTACTTCAACTACGTTTTTCTGACTTCCAACGTCAATAACGTCGTTCCCGCGGGAGGCCCAGGCACGGCCAAGGTCAACCTGGCCGCTCCGATTCCGGTAAGCGGAACGGCGATGGTGCTGTCGCTCACCATGCCGGTTTCGCAATCGGCAAATTACTCCGGCGAACCTATGCAGAACGATACCATCGCTCCCGTCTTCAACCTCGCTCCATTGACGCTGGCCACTCCGCCAACCAATGCGGAGAATGGCCTGCTACAGAACATCAATGGCAGCATCGCCGGGGTGAACACAGCCGCCGGCAGCTTCACACTTGTGACTCCCGAGGGCAACACGCTGACTCTTCAGAGCGGCCCCTCCACCGCCTACAGTGGGATCACAGGCATCGCGCAGTTGGCGGCCGGCCAGTTCGTGAACCTTGATGCCGCGCTCCACCTGGACAACTCGCTGCTGGCCACGCGGATTGAAGTTCCGGATACTGCAGCGTCCGACTTTGCCGTTGGCCCGGTGCTTCAGATAGTTCCGTCCAGTTCCAGCCTGATCATGGACCTGGTTCAGGCCCAGGGCCCCGACCAGAATTTCAACCGCGCCGCCGGAGATGTCTTATGGTTTTCCTATCCTGCGGCTACTTTTCGGATCTCTTCGCAATACCGCGCCCCGCAGAACTTTCCGGCAATGACTTTCACAGCCGCCACCATGAGCCCCGGCCAGAATGTCTTTGTGTCTCTGCCTGCGTTCAGCAATCTCAGTCCGCCGCCCGCGCTGGCCACAGTTACCCTGCTGCCGCAGACTATCAACGGCCTCATTCAGTCGTGCAGCGGAACCGCTCCAGAAACTTGCTCCGTTGTTCTCGCCGGCTACGACCCGATTTCAATATTTGCCGGGACCAGCAGCGTCGAGGTCGTCATTACCCCCAGCACGCAGATGCTGGGCGGCACGTCATTCACGGTTGGAGCCACGAAGCGCTTTCACGGTTTCCTTTTTAGCAACAACGGAGCCCTGGTCATGGTCTGCGACCAGGTGAGCCGCGGGGTGGCGATGTAGTCCGCCTGGTGGATAGGGTGCTTAAGCTGCGTCTTGAAGAACGTTTCGGCAGTGAAACGAAGAAGCAGGTCCTTCGCTGGGCTTCCGCGCTACGCTTGGTCACGCAGCTCAGGATGACAAAAATGGTATGAGGGCTGCGTGATGAGGCTGATTACTGACTGATGACGTCCCGGGCTCGCGACTACTGACTCCCGACTCCCCCGAAGCGCCCTAACTGCCTGCCTTCAGCCCCCATCTCTCCGCCAGCAGCCGCAGCACTTCCTGGATCTGGTGGTCCCACTCCGGCCACTCGTGAATGCCGGGACGCTCGCGGTATTCGTGGGGAATCTTTTTCTCCTGCAGCAGCCGGGAGAAGTTGCGGCTCTGCACCAGCAGATGGTCTTCGGTGCCGCAATCGAGGTAAATGAAGGGCAGTTCGGCCACGGGCGCATTGATGAGCTGCTTCAGGTCGTACTCCTTGCGCTGCGGCGAGCCCGCCGGCCCAAACGCCGCCACAATGGACTGGCGAATCCAGTCGGGGAAGTCGGCGCCCATGTTTTCCGGCGTCCAGTCAGTCACCGCCAGCGCCCCGCTCATGGAGGCGGCAAAGGAAAACAGGTCGCGGTGTTTCAGCCCCAGCATGAGCGCACCATAGCCGCCCATGGAGAGCCCGGCCGTGGCCCGCATGCCCAGCTGCTGCAGGGTGCGGTAGTGGCTGTCCACGTAGGGCATCACTTCTTTCATGATGTAGTCTTCCCAGCGGCTGTTAGGCCCGGTGCCGTTGACGTACCAGGCTTTGTCTCCCTCGGGCATGACAATGATCAGCGGGTACGGGCGAGCGTACTCCACCAGGTTGGTGTTCTTCACCCAGGTGTCGTAGTGGTCGCCGATGCCGTGCAGCAGGTAGAGCACGGGATAGCGGCGCACGCTGCTTTCGTAGCCTGCCGGCAGAAGCACATTAAAGGGCGCGCGCTGGTGCAGCACTTGACTATCGAAGGGCACGGTGGTGACGGTCGGGTTGGCTTGCGCCCAGGCGAGGAACGGAAGCAGAAGGACGGTGGCAAGGCTAACGGGTCGGCGCATGGCAGCGGGACATTATAGCTGTCCACAACCAGCAAACAGACGCTGAAATTACTTGTTTGCTTCCTCGTGCTTGCCGGCGTTCAAAAACCGCTGCAGGAAGTTGGTGTCAAAGTTGCCGTCGCGAAAGTCCTCATCGGCCAGCAGACGCCGGTGCAGGGGAATGGTGGTGTAAACCCCTTCCACGATGAACATCTCCAGCGCCCGCGCCATGCGGGAAATAGCCTCCGGCCGGTCCTTGCCGCGGACAATCAGTTTGGCGATCAACGAATCGTAGTAAGGGGGAATCACCCCTTCAGCGTAGGCAGCGGTGTCCACGCGTACTCCAGTGCCACCCGGGGGATGAAAAGCGGTGATCTTGCCCGCCGAGGGCGTGAATTTTTCCGGGTGCTCGGCATTGATGCGGCATTCAATAGCATGCCCGCGGGTCAGCACCTTGCCCTGCAACACCTCGTCCATGCGCGCGCCCGCCGCCAGCAGGATCTGGCTCTTCACCAAATCAACATCGGTGACCATTTCCGTGACCGGGTGCTCCACCTGGATCCGGGTGTTCATCTCAATGAAATACAGGCTGCGGTCCTCATCCATGAGGAACTCGACTGTGCCCGCGTTGACATAGCCGATTTTGGAAAGCGTGGAGCCCAGAACAGCGCCGATTTTCTCACGTAGTTCGGGCGTCATCTGCGTGGAGGGAGATTCCTCCAGCAGCTTCTGGTGGCGGCGCTGAATGCTGCACTCGCGCTCGCCCAGGCTCACCACCGTGCCGTAGGAATCTGCCAAAACCTGAAATTCGATGTGGCGGGGGCGCTCCAGAAACTTTTCCAGGTAGAGGTCGCCATTGCCGAAGGAGGCGGCCGCCTCCGACTGTGCCGCGTGGAACAGCTTCGGCAGTTCCTCGCCGTTGCGGATGATTCTCATGCCGCGCCCGCCGCCGCCCGCCGAAGCCTTCACAATCACCGGGTAGCCGATCTGCCGCGCCCACTCCTGGGCCTCGCCTTCCGAACTTATTACGCCTTCAGAACCGGGCAGAATGGGGACCCCGGCCTGCTTCATGGCGGCGCGCGCCTTCTCCTTCTCCCCCATCAGGCGCGTGATTTCCGGAGGCGGGCCGATGAACTTGATGCGGCAGGTCTCGCACACTTCGGCGAAATTGGCGTTTTCCGCCAGCAGCCCGTATCCGGGGTGGATGGCGTCCACGTTGGCGATTTCCGCGGCGCTGATCACTGCCGGAATGTTCAGGTAGCTCTGTGCCAGCTGCGGCGGGCCGATGCAGATGGCTTCGTCGGCAAAACGCACGGGAAGCGAATGACGGTCGGCCTCGCTGTAGATGGCCACCGTTTTGATGCCCAGTTCTTTGCAGGCGCAGATTACCCGCAGGGCAATTTCACCGCGATTGGCGATCAGGATCTTCTTGAACATTGATGGGTGCAGCTACTTGCGCGGACGGATTTCAAACAGGGGCTGGCCATACTCCACCGGCTGGCCGTTGTTTACCACTCGCTTGACAACCTCGCCGGCCACATCGCATTCGATTTCGTTCATCAGCTTCATGGCTTCGATAATGCACAGCACCTGGCCCACTTCTACCGCGTCCCCAGGTTTGACGAAAGGCGGCGACCCCGGCGAAGGCGCCTCGTAGAACGTCCCCACAATAGGCGAAGGGATGACATGTAGCCCGTCTTCCTTGGCCGGTTCCGCAACGGCGGGGGCGGCGGCAACCGGGGAGGCCACCCGCGTGTCGGCGGTGGGTGGAGACATGGGCGGCATGGTTACATAGTGCACGTCGCGGCCGGCGGCGGGTTCTGTGCCGCGCTTGATGCGCACCTTGACGTCGCCGCGCTCCAGTTCAAACTCGGTGACGTCTTTCTCGATCAAGAACTCGATGAGTTCTTTCAGCTCTTTTTGATTCATGATGGATGGAGGGGCTGCCCTTTTACAACACGATCAGTTCTTTACCTGTGGAGGTGAGCACCTCGTAGCCGGAGCCGGTCACGACTACCATGTCCTCGATCCGGACCCCGCCCCGTCCCGCCAGGTAAACACCCGGTTCCACGGTAATCACCATGCCCGGCTGCAAGTACTCTTGTTGCCCCGCGGCCACGCGTGGAGACTCGTGGATTTCCAGACCCACGCCGTGACCTGTGGAATGGGTAAAGTAGCGCGCCAACCCGGCCCCGCGCAGCACGTTACGGGCTGTCCGGTCCACTTCGCCAACTGCAACTCCAGGCCCAACCGCCGCAATGGCTGCCTGCTGAGCTTCCAGTACGGCCTGGTAAACTTGGCGGGCCTCAGCGCTCGGACGACCCACACACACAGTGCGGGTCCGGTCCGAACAATAACCGGCAAGTATAACACCGAAGTCGAAGAGCACGAATCCGCGGCGCGGAACCCGATTGGCGGAAGGGCGGGCGTGGGGCAAGGCGGAGCGCCGACCGGCGGCCACAATGGTGGGAAACGACATTCCCTCCGCGCCCGTCCGGCGGGCGGCGTACTCCATTTCCGCCGCCAGAGTGGTTTCCGTGATGCCGGGGCGAATCAGCGGCAGCACCACGTCTAACAGCGAGGCGCCCAGCTTCGCCGCTGCGCGCATACGCGCCACTTCCTCTTCGTCCTTCACCATGCGCAGGCGTTCCACAGCGCCCGCGGTGTTCCGCAGGCGCACACGGGAAGAAAGCAGGCGCATGATGAGAGCGCGCGCTGCGACTGTGAGATGTTCGCTCTCAATGCCGGCCACCTGCCGCTGGCTTCTGCCGGCGCCCCGCCGCATCCACTCCGCCGCCGCTGCCAGGGGGGATTTGCGCGCGATCACCACCCGCGCTCCCACCACTTCCGCCCGGGCTTGCTCGCTGTAGCGGCCATCGGTGAAAAACACGGAACCCGAAGGCGCCAGCGCCAGCACCCCGCTGCTGCCGGTGAAACCGCACAGATAACGCACATTGGGCAGGTGGGTGACCAGGAAGACGTCACACTTGGAAGCCTCTCCTGACTGCAACAACCGCTTCTGGCGGGCTTTGTAATCCATGCTGGGCAAGTGAAGTGGCCTCCGCTTCAAGATACATTATCGGACTCACGATCCGGAGCCTCGGTAAGGGGCAAAGCAAAAGGCCCTCGTTGCCGAGGGCCTGGCTGGTTACCGGCTGTTCGCCGGCTTAGGTCTGCATGATCTTAGGCGTGATGAAGAAGATCAGCTCCTGAGTGGAGGTGTTTACGGTGGTGCGCTTGAACAGGTTACCGAAAACCGGGATGCTGCCCAGCAAGGGTACCTGCTGCACGTTGAGCGAGTTCTGAGTCTGGATGACGCCGCCGATGACCACCGTGCCACCATCGGTGACCAGCACCTGCGTGGTCGCCTGCTGCGTGATCAGGGTGGGATTGCCCTGCACCTGGCGGCTGAAATCAGGCGAAGTATTCTCCACGTCCACATTGAGGAAAATGGTGTTTTCCGCCGTGATCTGCGGGGTCACTGTAAGGCGCAGGAACGCGTCCACGTAAGTGACGGTGGGAGGACCGCCCAATTGCGCCTGGGTCACTACGGGGATGCGGAAGCCTTGCCGCACCACCGCCTGGATGTTGTTCTGAGTGACTACGCGCGGACGAGACAGAATTTTCAACAGTCCGCGCGATTCCGCCATGGTTAGCACAAAATCGAGACGATAGTTGGATCCGATATTAGAGATTCCGATGCCGCTGGTCGGAGCAGGCACCCCCATATTGGAAAACAGCGGAATGCTGGCATAGGTCAGAGTGGGCGTTCCCGCGACCGGCAGAGGTATGCCGGGTATGGTGAAGTAAGAAGGAGGCGCTATGTAGCCAACTTGATTGGGCGAGGCCGCGCCAGTCCCACCGCCAACCGCGGTGGCGCTGTTGCCGAAGCCCAAGCCCATCTGGGTGCCGATATCGCGGGCGAAGGTCCGGGTGGCGGCTACCACGCGCGCTTCAATTTCCACTTCTTGCGTCTTGCGGTCCAGTTGGGTGATCAAGCGGTCAATCTGCGGGATCACGCTGGGAATGTCCTGAATGATGACGGCATTCGTACGATCATCGGAAATGATGTCGCCGCGCGAGCTGAGCAACTTCTTCAGCGTGGGCACCACATCTTTGGAGTGAGCGTAGCTGAGGTAGCGGGTGACCGTCACTTTGTCCACGGCCAGGGCTTCGGCTTCCACCTGCGCCCGGCGAGCTTCCGCTTCCTTGCGCAAAGTATCAACTGTCGCGATGCGTAGCACGTTGCCTTCGAGCTGGCGATCCAGGCCATTATTCTTCAGCACGATGTCCAAAGCCTGGTCCCAGGGCACGTCGTCCAGCACGATGGTGAGCGAGCCGTGCACTTCGGGATCGAGCACGATGTTGAGGCCGCTGATCTCGTGGATAAGGCGGAAGAAATCCTTCAAATCCACATCTTTCAGGTTCACGGAAATGGGCTCGCCGGTATAGCGCGCCTTCCCCGAGGGCTGAATGCCTTTAGCCAATTGCTGCTGCTGCTCAGCCGCCAGGTTCTCTGCCGGCTTGATTGCAGGGGCAGAGGCTTGGGCAGTGGTTGCGGGCGCTGGAGCCGCAGGCGCCTGACTAGCAGGCTGAGCCTGCGCTGAAGCGTCCATGGATGCGCTCTCGCGCGGCGCCAGCAGGCTGTTAGGCAGGCTCTCCGCCATGGTGGCGGCGGCCTGCAGGGCGCGCTGCGGAGGCTGGATGCTCTCTGCCGGCCGCGAATTGTATTGCGGCTCGACCACGACGAAATTCTTTGCCTGGGCCTCGGCCGCAGCTGCGGTTGGCTTAGGGGAAGCGGGCATCATTCTCGGCGGGGCGGCCGCGGCACGGACCGGCTCCGCCGCCTTAGGCGTGCTGACGCTCCGCGCGTGCGCCACCTGGGTGGCTCGCAGCTTCAGGACGATCTTGTTGCCTTGGGGCACGAGTTGGTAATCGCGCGCCGCCAGCAGGTCTACCACCAGGCGGGCCACCGGCGGATGGGCGCTGTTCTGCCCCAGGCGCACCGCCTTGATCCCGTCCGTACCGATAATAATGTGGCGGAACCGGGATACCACCGCGCCGGGCACGTCCACCACCAGGCGGTCCGGATTGGGGACCATGGTGGCAGTGCCCGACAGCGGGCCGCTGCCTGTGATTTCGACGCTGATTCCGTCCCCGCTCTTGAGCACATCCACTTTCTGGATAAGCGGGTGCGCCGCCGTCCCGGCCGCCTGCGGGCCCGGTGTTTGGGCCATGGCCACGGACAACATCAGCAGGGGAATGATAGTCAGCAATTGCATTCGCCTCATTTGCGTCTCCCTCACGCCCACGCCCGGCTCCGTCTTACCGCTTCTGAAACAGCGGCGGCCGGGTGGCGCGTGCAGTGCAAGTCGTTTGTGCGGGTTGGTTTCAGCCCGCGTTACCGGCCACTACACCGCCGGCACAAAAAGTTTTTTCACTACGTCGCGGGAGCTCTTACGACCCAGCACATCCTCTACCGTTTCCCGCAGCACCATTGAGTCGCCGGTGATTCGGGCCACGTAGCCATTGAAAATCGGGTCGTTCTCCCGCAGGAAATAAGCCTTGTTGGCGGAGTTCACCACCACCGCGATCATGCCGTCGTGGGACTTGACGATGCCGCGCAGGCTGATGGAATCTGCCGCCAGGCAGCGCTTGCCCCCGCTGCAGCTCGCGCTGGCTCCTCCCACCCGGCTCACCACCGGGCTGACAAAAGGATCTCGCTTGTAGGCGTCCCGTTTGGCCGCTTCCGTCATTCGGTCTTCACCCGCCGCCGTGCCCACCGCATCTTTGGGCAGCAGTTTGTGGGCATCGGGCACAGTGGCCGTTCCCGCCGGCCGCGCCGCCGCCCCCGGAGCCGCGCCATTCACTACCCCTTGCTGCGCGTTCCAGGTCTTCTGCGCCGTTTTCAACTTGGCCCGGGTGGACTGAATAATCTGCGGCGACTGCGCCCAAACCGCGGCCGCCCCCAGCAGCACCATCGCCATCATCGCCGTCCGCTTCATATCTGCTCCCTAGCGGCGCACCGCTACCGGCTTGACTCCCGGCTTGCCAGGCACCGTTTGCTGGTCATGGCTGAAAAATGTCGTCGCCACGCAGGTGGCCACCACGCTCTCGCCCGGCGCGTACTGGTAGGTGTGCTTCGCCTTGGCCTCGCTGGGCTTGCCTACGGTAGCCATCAGCAGGTTGGAAATGTTGATAATGCGCTCCAGGTGAGCCACCCGGTCAAAGAAGTTCTGCAGCGCGTAATAAGGGCCGTCCAGTTCCATCTCGAAGGGCACTTCGGTGTAGAACTCGCGGGTGTTGGTGTTCAGTGCGGTGTAACGCCGGATTTGCACTCCGGATTTCTCGGCTTCGCCCTGCAGCATGCGCATGAACTTGTCGGCTTGTTTTTCATCTGGCACGATGCGTTCCTGGATGGCAAGCTGTAGCTTAAGATTTTCGATCTGCTGCTCGATCTGCACCAGCTTGGGCCGGTAACGCTCCAGTTCGGCATTCTCCGACATCTTGGTGGCCAGCTTCTGCGCGTCGTCATCGTTGGCCGTGCTCATACTGCGGAACACGCCAAAGTAAGCGGCCAGCGTGAGCAGCGCCGCCATGCCGGCAATCACCGCCCACTGTTTTCCTTCCGGCAAATCAGTCAAGTTCGCCATAATTGCGCCTTTAGCTCTTCTGCTTCTGGCAAGTAATGGTGAAGATGAAGGCCTGCATGTTCTTCACTTGCTCGTCCTGGTAGCTTTCCTTCATCTCCACGGATTTGAAATAGCCCGTTTTCTGCAGGTTGGTAATCAGGTTGGCCACCGCGGTCTCGCTCAGGGCGCGGCCCTCGATATCAATGCTGCCGCCTTGATCCCTGACCACGCTCAGCCATACCGCTTCCGTGTTGTCCACCGTGCCGCCCAGGGTGGTCATGAGCTTTACCGGACCAAACTGTTCCGAGCGCAGCTCATCAATCACGTCTACGCGGCGCTTGTACTGCTGCATCTGTTTTTCCCGCTCCAGGTACTTGGCCTTGACCTCGGAGAGTTCACGGTTCTTGCGCTCCGCCTGCACCAGTTGCGTGGCCAGGCGCGCCTTTTCCGCGTTAAGGTGGTACCAGTAGCCGATATTCATCGCCGCCGCCAGGGCAAAGACCAGCAGCACCTTCATCACCACGCTCACCCCGGCGCCGGGTACCATGGCTGCCAAACTGGGGCCGCGTTTGTTTTTCGATTTGGGAACACCCAGCAGATTGATGCGGATCATAGGTCGTCAAAACTCCTCAGAGCCAGGCCTACCGCCACCGCCAGCTGGCCCGCGTTCTGCTCCACCAGTTCCAGTCCCGGGCCCATGGGTGGCAGAACCTTCTGGAAAGGATTCAGTTCCTCCACCGGCAGGGAGAACTCCTGCCGCAGCGACTCGATCAGGCCCGGCACCTTGCAGGAACCGCCGGCCAGAAAAATCTTCTCGATGTGCTCGCCCGCTGCTGTCGCCCGGAAAAAGTCAAAAGTTTTCTGGATTTCCAGCACGATGATTTCCGTCACCTGCTGCAGGATGGGCAGCTTGGCGTCCTCGCTGACCGTGCCTACCTTCTGACCCAATTTGAGCGCTTCCGCGTCGTCGAAACTGAGGTCGAGTTCCTTTTGCAGCGAATCGGTGTACTGGTGCCCCCCTACGCTCACATCGCGGGTGAACAGCGGCACCGTGCCTTTAACGATGTTGATGTTCATCACGCTGGCGCCCAGGTTGAGCAGGGCCACGGTGGAATTGGGCGCCGGCTCGTAGTTGTACTCGTAGCAGTTCTGCAGGGCGAACGCGTCAATATCCACGATGGCCGGAGACTTGCCCGCCATGGAAAGCACGTTGGTGTAATTCAGAATCTTGTCTTTCTTCACCGCCACCAGCAGCACGTCCATGTTGGGGCTGGAGGGATCCTCCGACAGGATCTGGTAATCAATGCTGACGTCGGCAATATCGAAGGGAATGGCCTGGGCGGCTTCCTTCTGAATGGTTTCCGCCAGTTCCTGGTCGCTCATCATGGGCAGGGGAATCTTTTTCACGATCACCGAGTGACCGCTCACCGAGGTGGCCACCGCCCGCGACTTGATTTCATTTTCCGTGAACAGCTTGGAGATGGCGCTGGAAACTGTGCCGCTGTCCACGATCATGGAATCCACCACGATGTCGGCGGGCAGCGGTTCCAGGCCGACGTGGGCCACTTCAATGCCCTTGCGTCCGCGCTTCAGTTCCACCGCCTTGATGCTGCTGGAACCTACGTCCAGGCCGACTATGGATTGTTTTCCAAACATGCTCTCC
>JBLMXE010000362.1:0-6933 GCA_050257615.1 Chlamydiota bacterium
CCGAACGCCACCGCTTCGATTCCCGCGGCCACGGCTTTGCTGCAGGCAGCCCTCATGGCAGATTCGTAATCCGAGTTGGAGCACGGCCAGGGCAGCTCGACCGGCCACAGCGGAATACCCGCCGCCTCCGACTGCGCCTCCACCAGCTCCCGCCGGACGGCGTGCATGGCCACCCGCTTGGCCGCCTGGTTGAACGTGGTCAGCAGCCCGGCCACCTCATACTCGCCGCTCCCCTTCAACACGTGCAGGGCCCAGGCGCTGTCTTTGCCGCTGCTCCAGGAAAGAAGAATCCGTTTCACAGACGAAGCTCAACCTCCACGGCTGAATGCTGACTGCTGATTGCTTCTTACGCCCCCGGATGCACCAGATGAATGAGCCAGAAGCTCAGCCCCGCCACCAGAGCGGCCGCGGGAATGGTCAGAATCCACGCCCACACAATGCGGCCGGCCACTCCCCAGCGCACCGCCGAGAGCCGGTTGACCGCGCCCACGCCCACAATGGCGCCGGTGATGGTGTGGGTGGTGCTCACCGGTATGCCGGCCAGCGCCGTGCCAAACAGCGTGATGGAGCCCGCCGCTTCGGCGCAGAAGCCGCCAAACGGCTTCAGCTTAGTGATCTTCTGTCCCATGGTGTGCACAATACGCCAGCCGCCAAAATAGGTGCCCAAGCCCATGGCGGTGTGCGCCAGCAGAATAATCGGCCAGTGCCAGTGACCCCAGTTCCCTGCCAGCTGCTCCTTGCTCATGTAGCCGGCGGCGTAGAGGGCGCCGGCCACAATGCCCATGGTTTTCTGCGCATCGTTGCCGCCGTGGCCCAGGCTGTAGCCCGCAGCCGAAAGCAATTGCAGGCGCCGGAACCAGCCGTCCACCTGGCGCGGCGATTTCTCCCGGAACAGCCATAGCACCGAGATCATAAAGAACAGCGCCAGTATCAGGCCGATCACCGGCGCTACCACGATGAACACCAGCGTCTTGGTCCAGCCGGAGGGAATGATCACCCCGAACAGGGCGCGCCCCACGCCCTCGTGCAGCGCCGCTTTGGTCATGGCCGCGCCGGCGTAGCCGCCAATGAGGGCATGCGAAGACGAGGTGGGCAGGCCCCACCACCAGGTCAGCAGGTCCCACACGATCGCCCCCACCAGCGCCGAGAGAACCACGAACGGGGTGACGTAGTCCAGGTTGATCATGCCTTTGCCAATAGTGTGGGCGACGGCCGTGCCCAAGAAGAACGCCGCCACAAAATTAAAAAAGGCCGCCCAGAAAACCGCCAGGGTGGGCGAGAGCACGCGGGTGGAGACGACCGTAGCAATGCTGTTGGCCGCGTCGTGAAAGCCATTCAGAAAATCAAAGACGAAGGCAATACTGACGGTAATGATGACCAGCACCAGTCCCGAGTTCACCGTCTCAGCCTCGCCATGGTGGGATTAGGAGAATTCAGGGCCATTCAGGCGCTCTTCAGCACCACCGCTTCCAGCACATTGGCGGCGTCTTCGGCCTTGTCCGTGGCCGTCTCCAGGACTTCGTAGAGTTCCTTCATTTTGATCAGGGAGATAGGATCCTTTTCCTGCTCGAACAGGCGGGCAATGGCCTTGCGGCTCACCAGGTCGGCTTCGTTCTCCAGACGGTTGATCTCCACGCAGTGCTCCAGCACGTGCTGGTTCTTCTCCAGGTTGGAGACCGCCTTAGCCAGCTCCTCGCTCTGCTGCACGATAATGCCCGCCAGTTCGGCCGCGGGCGGCGGGGGCGCGCTGATGTTGTACATCACCAGCCGCACCGCCGCCGAATTCATGAAGTCCAGCACGTCGTCCAGCGAAGAAGCCAGGCGGTGAATGTCCTCGCGGTCAAAGGGCGTGATAAACGTCTGGTTCAGCTTGGTAATGATGGCGTGGGTCATGTCGTCGCCGCGGTGCTCAAGTTCGCGAAACTGTTCCACTGCCTTGGGAATTTCGTTGTGGTTGCTGAGCATGCGCTGCAGCAGGAGCGCCGCGTCAGTGAGGTTCTTCGAAACCTCGGCGAACATCTCGAAGAACTTGGTTTCCTTCGGGATAAATCGCACCATGCGGGCGGTATGCGCTCCTTGGACGGGTTTGAAACCGGACACGGCTACTATTCCATACGCCTGCAGGAGCGTCAATGACGCGAATCATCCCGTGATGTGACTACGGAATACGCTGCGGCACGCAGGGGAGGAGCTAACGCTCTGATGTGAACAGGCGCATGAAGCCCCGGGCGGGCAGATCGGGAACCAGGAAGCGGCTGCCGCGGAGCCCGGCGGCGCGGGAGAGGGCTTCGGCGGCCAGATAGCCGCCACGCACCGCGCCCTCCATGGTGGCCGGCCACCCGGTGGCGGTCCAGTCGCCGGCCAAAAAGACGCGCGGCCAGGCGGTCACGGCCGGCGGACGATGCTGATCAACACCGGGGCAGGGCGAGTAAGTGGCGTGCACTTCTTTGATGACCGTGGCTTTCACCAGCTTGGCCTGGCGGGCCTGGGGGAAGAATTCGCCCAGCTCGCGCACCGCCAGGTCCACAATTTCGTTCCGCGACTTCTCCACCAGCCCTTTGGAGGAGCTCACCACCAGCTCCAGATAGCTGCCGCCGCCTTCCGCTGGCCGGCCCAGCAGTTTCGATTTGTGAAACATCCACTGAATGGTGCGGTCGAGCAGAACGGCATGCTCCAGGTCTGTGATCTGGCGGTCGAACCACAGGTGTATGCCGGTGATGGGAGAGCTTTGCAGTTGCTCCGCCGTCCGCCTGAGGGGTTCAGAATCGTCTCCGGGCGGCAGTACTGCGCCGATGGCGTTGAAAGGCAGGGCCAGCACGGCAAAGTCGCAGGTCACTTCTTGGCCGGACACCCACAACCGCACTTTGTCGCCTTCCGCGCTGAAGGTCTCCACCGGGGTGCGCAACTGCACCTCGCCGCCGCGTTGGCGAATGTATTCTCCCGCGGCGCTGTAGAGTTCGGTAAGAGGAACAGTAGGCACGCCCATGCGTCCGGCCGCCGCCGACTTGAGGAATGACTCGCGAAAAACCTGCGCCGCGTAGCCCACCGAGCTGCGCTCCAGGTCTTCATTCAGGGCGCTGACCAGCACCACCTTCCAGAAGCGCTCGATGGCGCGCGACGTCTGCCCGTGGCGCTGCAGCCAGTGATGAAAATTTCCGCTGCCGTCGTCCCTGGCGCCGCGGGCAATGGCCAGCATGGCGCGGGCGATCGCCAGCTTGTCGCTGAGCCCCAGGCAAGGCGCCAACAGGAAGGAGGGCGCGGTGTGCAGGGGCGCGGGCAGCCAGGTAGGCGAGATCGCCGACTGCCGCCCGCCCGGCTCCACAAACACCAGGCGCTCGAACCAGCGAATCTTCTCCTCAACTCCGATGCGATGGTAGAAGTCAATCAGGTTGGTGCAGCAGCCCAGCAGCACGTGCTGGCAGTTATCCACTACTTCCCCGGTTCCGGGATGCTGGTAGGAAGAGGCGCGGCCGCCCAGGTAGGGTCGCCGCTCGAAAAGGGTCACGCGAAAGCCGGAGTCGGCCAGTGCACAGCCTGCCGCCAGCCCCGCCAGTCCGCCGCCGGCGATCGCCACGCTGGGACCGCCGCTCATGCGGTGAAGCGGCGCGCCAGACCGCGCGTCAGAATGGCGACCTTCTCCGCCCGGCTCAGCCGCACTCGCTCGCGAAAAACGTCATAGTTGCGCTCGGCCATCTTGTCCAGCAGGCGGCGGTAAATGCTCACCAGCACCCACAAGGCGGGCTGGCTGTCGGGCTCGATGAGCGGAACCAGTTCGTCGGCGGCGCGGTAATAGCCGCGGGCCCGTTCCGCTTCCAGTTCCAGAACCGGGCGCAGGCGCTCCGCTTCGGGATTCCTCAACGCCGAGGCCGACAAACCAAACATGGCCAGGTCTTCCAGCGGCAGATAGACCCGGCCCATAGCCGCGTCTTCCTTAACGTCGCGAATGATGTTGGTGAGTTGGAAGGCGACCCCGCAGTGCTCGGCCAGCTTCTCGGCCGCGGCATCCTCGTATCCGAAAATTCGGATGCAGATCAGCCCCACCACCGAAGCCACGTGATAGCAGTAGTTATAGAGCTGCTCGAAGGTCTGGAAGGAAAGCTTGAGCGCCGGCCCGCCCAGCATTTCGCGCACATCCATGGCGGTGCCGTCCACCAGAGCGTCCAGCAGCTCGGGCCTGATTCTAAAGATGCGCACCGTGTCCGCCAGGGCCAGCAGCACGGGCTCGTCGCTCACACTTCCGGCCAGAACGGAGTGCATCTGACTGCGCCAGTTTTCCAGGCGAGCCAGACGCTCTTCCGGGGGCAAACCGGGATCATCGCTCAGGTCATCGCTGTGACGCATGAAGGCGTACACAGCGCTCAGGGCGTCGCGTTTGGGCCGGGGCAGGGCGAGAAAGGCGTAGTAGAAATTCTTGGCAGCCGTGCGGGCAATGCGGCGGCAAACACTGTAAGCGGTGCTGAGCTGCGCCTCGGTCACCGCCGTGGGCACGGCCTGGTCGCTGGCGCTCATAGCAGTTTCCGCACCCCCGCGCGGGCTACCAGGGCCAGCTTGCGCGGCTTGGAGATAACCGGCCTCTGGCGCAGCACGTCGTAGCCCTGGCGTTCGATGGCGTCCAGAATCGCCAGCCCGCCGCGACTGAAGAGCTCAATGTCAATGGCCAGTTCGGCGTCCACCTTCTTCGCCAGCGGCAAGCCTTTATGGAACCACTCCCGCGCGCGCTCCACTTCGAAGCGCATCAGCTCCAGAAATTGCGGTGTGGCGCGCCGCTCGGCGATCTCCTTCTCGCTCACGCCGAAGCGGCCCAGGTCTTCCAGCGGCAGGTAGATGCGCCCCTTGCCATAGTCCACCGCCACGTCCTGCCAGAAATTTGCCAGCTGCAGCGCGGTGCAGGTGTAGTCAGAAAGCTCCTGCCGCTCGGCATCGCCGTAGCCGCAGGCGTAAAGCACCAGGCGTCCCACGGGATTCGCCGAGTAGTGACAGTAGCCCAGCACATCGTCGAAGGTTTCGTAGCGGCTCACCCGCTGATCCTGGCGGAAAGCGGTCAGAAGATCGGCGAAGGGCTGGCGGGGAATATCGCAGGCGCGCACGGTCTCGCGCAGAGCCACAAACACGGGATGGCGCGGACGGCCGGCGTAGCAGGCATCCAATTCGCCTTCCCAGATATCGAGCAACTGCAGCGCGTGCTGGGGATTGCCCACCTCGTCGCCCAGATCATCTGAAATCCGGCAGTAGGCGTAGATGCTGTGGAAGTGCGGCTTCAAGCGGCGCGGCAGGAACCAAGTGGCGACGGAAAAATTCTCGTAGTGGCTGCGCGCCAGGCGCTCGCAATACGCGTGCGCCTGTTCCAGCGACGGCGCCACGGGAGGAATGGCGTACTCCGGTGGCAGCGCCCGCCAGCCCGGAGCTTCGCTGCCACTCAGGGACTGGGATCCGTTGCTGGCAAAGGTTGACATAAAGCTTCGGTTCCCAGTCCTCGATGTCCTAATGCCCGGGGATGATGGCGGTCTTGATATCGCCGTTGCGGTTGAGCATGTGATGCAGCACCTGCTGCAGGCGAGAAAGCGGCGCTTCTCCGGTGATGTAGTCATTGCCCCGGATCTTGCGTTCCGCGATCAGGGCGAAGGCGCGCCGCACCGTCTCCGGCGTGTGGTGGAAGGTGGCCTTGAGCGTGATCTCGGAATAGTGCAGGCGGTTGGTGTCCAGTTGCACCTTGGTGCCGCTGGCGCAGCCGCCAAAGAAGTTCACGGTGCCGCCCTTGCGCACCATTTCCACCGCCCACTCCCACGCCTGGGGTCGGCCCACCGCCTCGATCACAATGTCTGACCCGCGCTTCTCGCGGGTGAGCACACGCACCGCGTCCACGGCATCCGCCACCTTGGTGATCTGCACCACGTCATTGGCGCCCATGCGCTTGGCCGCCTGCACCTGGGAGTCGCGCTTGACCACGGAGATAACGTTGCAGCCGGTCAGCCGCGCCACCTGCACGAACATCATGCCGATGGGGCCGCCGCCGATTACCGTCACCGTGTCGCCGATCTCGGGTGTGGTTTCATGCAGGCCGCGCAGCACGCAGGCCAGGGGCTCGGTCATGGCGGCTTCTTCGAAGCTCACGCCCGGGGGCATGGCCAGCATATTGGATTCGACAATGCGCCGCGGAATGCGAATGTACTCGGCGTAGGCGCCGTTGTTGAACAGCAGGTCCTCGCACAGATTTTCCTGATGTTTGGAGCAGTAAAAGCACGCCTGGCAGGGAGCGGAATTCAGCGACACCACCCGCATGCCCTTGCGAAACCACTTGACGCCGGGGCCCACTTCCTCGATCACGCCGGCCAGTTCGTGGCCGAACAGCGCCGGAGGCACGATCATGCGCGCGTGGTAACCGCGCTGATAGACCTTCAGATCGGTGCCGCAGGTGAGCGCCACCTGCACCTTGATGAGGACTTCACCTTCCCCAACCCGGGGAATGGGGACTTGTTCAATCTTGACGTCCTCTTTACCGTAGAGGACCGCCGCTGTCATCTTACCGTTCACTCGAGTTTCCTTCCCATGCGCTGCCCGGTTGAATCACAATCTTCAGCGAGTCCGCCTGCGGATGGGCAGCCAAATTAAGCGCCTCCAGACTCTGCTCCAGGGAGAAACGGTGGCTGATCAGCCTTTCCAGGTTCATCTCCCGGCTGAACACAAAATGCACCGACTCCTCCTGCAGGTCCACGGAAGCGCTGTATGAACCCAGCAACGTTTTCTCGTCCACACAGACAGCGGCGGGGTCAATCACAGCCTCGCCATGCACCGTCTGCGCAAACAACAACACCCGCCCGCCCGGACGACAGGCGTCCATGGCGGACCGAATCAGCTTGTTGCCTCCTACTGCCAGGATGACTGCGTCGGCCCCACGCCCCTCGGTGAGTTCCCGCATTCGCGAAACCAGATCGG
>JBLMXE010000363.1:0-9949 GCA_050257615.1 Chlamydiota bacterium
GAGTCCCGGACTCTGCGCCAACCGGGTAAACTCAAGAACTGCCGAAGAACGAGTCTGTTTTACTCCTTCTAATTTTCAGGTCAATCACAAATCAGAAGTTTTATGACGCGTGTTTTCATTGCAGTGCAACGCGTACACAGGGGCATGCCAGAAAATGGGGCAGGAGGGAGGGAAGCAGTCCGTGGGAATGGCGGCAGAGCCGCGAATTTGGCGCAGAAAAGGGACAGCAACCAGAAGCAATGCGCGCTCGCGAGTTGAGGGGCATGTGAAAATCGCGGCGGGAATGCGGGAGGACAGCCGGGGGCGGCTGTCCCCACATAAGGCAGTGTAGGATGAGGGCATGGCTACTTCCCTGCTCGAGGTTCGCCATTTGAACGTCGAGTTTGTGGTGCAGGCAAAGGCGGCTTCGCGGCACCAGTCGCGGTTTGCGATGGCGGCGGCCGCCACGCAGTCGTTTGCCGCGGTGCGCGACGTCAGCTTTCAAATAGGGGAAGGTGAGGCCCTAGGCCTGGTGGGCGAATCGGGCTCAGGCAAGTCGGTAACCTCGCTGGCCATTATGCGGTTGCTGCCGCCACAGGCGCGGGCGAGCGGGGAACTCCTGTTTCGTGACGCGACCGGGCAGCAAATCTCTCCCAACAATTCCGCCCACAACTTACTCGCTATTTCCGACGAAGCCATGCGCCGCCTGCGGGGCGCGCGCATGGCCATGATCTTCCAGGAACCGATGACGGCTCTGAATCCGGTCATGCGGGTAGGCGACCAGATCGCGGAGGCGGTGCTGGCGCACGCCAACGGCTCGCGGACGCGGAAACAAGATGCCTGGCAGAAGGCCCTGGAAGCGATGAAGGCAGTGGCCATTCCCGAGCATGAGCGGCGAGCGCGCGACTATCCTCACCAGCTTTCCGGGGGCATGCGGCAAAGAGTGATGATCGCCATGGCGGTGGTGAACCGCCCGCAGCTGCTCATAGCCGACGAGCCCACCACCGCGCTGGACGTCACCATCCAGGCGCAGATCCTGGAACTGCTGGCCGATCTGCGGACGCGCTTCGGGCTGGCCATGCTGTTTATCTCGCACGACCTGGCGGTGGTCTCGCGGGTAGTGGACCGGGTAGCCGTGATGTACGCGGGCAGCGTGGTGGAGATGGGCACGGTGGCGGACATTTTCCGCGCGCCCGCCCACCCTTACACGCGAGGTCTGCTGCAGGCCGTGCCCACGCTGCGCAGCGACCGCACCCGCCCGCTGGCCACCATAGAAGGGACGGTGCCGGGAATTGCGGCGCTGCCACCGGGGTGCGCCTTTGAGCCGCGGTGCGGGCATCGGGTGGCGGAGTGCTCCCGCCAGTTACCGCCCCTGGTGGAGGTGGCGCCGGGACATCTGGCGCGCTGTCCGGTGCTTAATACCTCGGAAACTGTATGTAATGGGGCCCACGGTCTATAATCCCCAATTGCGCCAACCCATGCGGATCCTTCTCCTCAGCGATATCCACAGCAACCTGGAGGCCCTGGAGGCCTGCGTGGCGGAAGAGCCTAAATACGATGTTGTGGTCAATCTGGGCGACATCGTAGGCTACGGCGCCAGTCCCAATGAGGTAATTGAGCGCTCACGGGAACTGGGCAAGCTGTTTGTGCGCGGCAATCATGATAAGGCGGCGTGCGGGCTGATGGAGGTAACCGACTTCAACCCCGTAGCCGGCATGGCGGCCTTGTGGACGCGGGATCACCTGAAGCCGGAGAACCTGGAGTGGCTGCGGCAGCTGCCCCAGGGGCCCATCCGGGTGGATGAATCACTGGACGCGCAATTTGTGCATGGCTCGCCCATTGATGAAGACGAATACCTGGTGACCATGCGGGACGCGCAGGAGCCGCTGAATTATTCCTCGGTGGCGCTCACCTTCTTCGGACATACGCATATTCAAGGCGGGTTCTGTAAGAATTCCGAGCGGGCCATTCTGCAGCCGGTTTACAACAGCCGCGACAAACGCGAGACCTGCGAGATGAAGCTGGACCCGGAAACGCAGTACCTGATCAACCCCGGATCGGTAGGCCAGCCGCGGGACAGCGACTGGAGGGCGGCGTTCGCGCGTTTCGACACGGAGGCTTATGTCATCACCTACTACCGTGTGCCCTATGACGTACAGCGGGCGCAGCAGCGCATCCTGGACGCCAATCTGCCCCACCGCCTGGCACAGCGGCTGATGCTGGGCAAATGAGCGGCAGTGTAAACTTCTGACCATGTCCCCTGGTCCCTGGAAACCCCGTGCCGGTCGCGCCTCTGGAACCTCGTCCGAACTTTTTCCCAGCCATCGCCCCAGCCCGCCTTCCGAGTACCTGCTGGCGCACGTGGATGGCGGCGCGCGCGGCAATCCCGGACCGGCCGGCTACGGCGTGGCGATTGAAGACCAAGCGGGGCGGCGCGTGGCCGGGCTCAGCGAGTATCTGGGCCACCGCACCAACAATTACGCCGAGTACCGCGGGCTTCTGGCAGCGCTGGATTATGCCCTGGCGCATGGGCCGCGTGCGCTGAAGGTGATCAGCGACTCGGAGCTGATGGTGCGGCAGATCAAGGGCGTGTACAAGGTAAGGAATGTGGCGCTGCTGGAGCTGTATCAGAAAGCGCAGCAACTGATCCGGCAACTGGAGTGGTTCGAGATCGGGCATGTGCTGCGGGAGAGCAATCGGGAAGCCGATCGGCTGGCCAATGAGGCAATGGACAGGAAAAAGTAGCTGGTAGTTGGTAGCTTCGGAGAAGAAATGAGGGAACAGTCCCGGCGGTCCTGGGTTCTGGTTGCGGTTCTGATCTCATGCAGCATGCTGGCGCTGGCCGAGCCGCGGCCGGCGCTGGAAAATCTGATCACCTCGCTGGCCAGCACGCAAACTTATGGCGAAGTAGCGACCTCGCCGGACGGCAAGCACGTGGCCTGGTCGCAGCCGCTGCACGATAGCTCTGGGGCGGCCACCTGGAATTCCGCCATCTACGTGGCGGATGTGGCGAATCCTTCCGTGAGGCGGCGGGTCACCGCGGGGACGGAGGGCAACAATTCTTCCGAGCGCGACTTGGCCTGGTCGCCGGACGGGGAGCGGCTGGCGTTCCTGTCAAATGCTTCCGGACAGGCGGAACTCTATGTAACCAACCTCTTCGGGGGGAACGCCGGTAAGGCGACCATTCAGCTAACGAACGTTAGCGGCTATTTGGCGGCGCCCAGATGGTCGCCGGATGGAAAGACCATCGCCTTTCTCTTTATAGAAAACGCGCCCCGCGCAGCGGGCCCCCTGATGCCCATGACGCCGGAAACCGGTGTGGTGGGCAGCAAGGTTTACGAGCAGCGGCTGAGCGCTGTGGATGTGGATTCCCTGCAGATGCGCCAGGTTTCGCCGGCCGACATGTACGTTTACGAATATGACTGGGCGCCGGACAGCCGGGGATTTGCCGTAACTGCGGCCCACGGCGAAGGCGATAACAACTGGTATATCGCGCGGCTGTACACGCTGGGGATGGACGGGCAAATGAAGGAGGTTTACAAGCCGGCGCTGCAAATCGCGCAGCCGCATTATGCGCCCGACGGCAAGAGCATCGCCTTCATCACCGGAATCATGAGCGACGAGGGCGCCACCGGCGGCGACATCTACACGGTGCCGGCAAGCGGGGGGCAGGTGCGCGACGTGACGCCCGGAATCAAGGCGTCGCCCAACTGGCTGACCTGGTCTTCGGCGCAGAGCATTCTTTTTTCTGAAAATCTGGACGGCTCGGCTGCGGTGGCCACACTCGACCTGAGCAGCGGCAAAGCAACCACACTATGGACCGGAGCTGAAACCATCGGGGCCGATGGCTGGGGCGACCTCTCGCTGTCGCTTGCGAAAGATCAGAAGCATTCGGCGGTGATCCGGCAGTCGTTCTCGCAGCCGCCGGAAATCTGGGCCGGCCCCGTGGGCGAGTGGAAGCAGATCACGCACGGCAACCAGAACCAGCGCGCCAGCTGGGGCAAGGTGGAAAACGTCCACTGGACGAACGGGGGGGTGCGGGTGCAGGGCTGGCTGATGTATCCCGCGAATTACGACGCCACCCGCCGCTACGGTCTGGTGGTGGACGTGCATGGCGGGCCAGGGTGGGCGCACATGCCGCGTTGGCCGGAAACCTTCTTCAACACTTCCCTGCTCTCCAGCATGGGCTACTTCGTGCTCTATCCGAACCCGCGCGGCAGCTTTGGGCAGGGCGAGGCCTTCACCCGCGCCAACGTCAAGGATTTCGGGTACGGGGATTTTCACGACATCCTGGCGGGCGTGGACCGGGTGGTAAAGGATTTCCCCGTGGACAACAACCGCGTGGGCATCACCGGCTGGAGCTATGGCGGCTACATGACCATGTGGGCGGTGACCCAGACCAACCGGTTTCACGCGGCCGTTTCCGGCGCCGGCCTTTCAGACTGGCTGAGCTACACCGGCGAAAACGACATTGACCGCTGGATGACGGCGTACTTCGGCGCGTCAGTGTACGACGACCCGCAGGTGTACGCGCGCAGCCAGCCCATGAACTTCATTAAGAACGTGAAGACGCCGACCCTGGTGCTGGTGGGCGAGCGGGACGGCGAGTGCCCAGCGCCACAGTCGCGCGAATTCTGGCATGGGCTGAAAGCGTTTGGCGTACCCACGGAATTTGTGGTGTACCCAGGCGAGGGACACTTCATCGCCCGCCCCGAGCATCAACTGGACATCCTGCGACGCACGGTGGCGTGGTTCGACAAGTATCTGGGTGAGAAGTAGGGGCGGGAAGCATACAGCTAGGCGACACGGCGCCGGCCAGCATCATTTGCGCGCTGCTTTTCAAACTCCCGCCCCCGCTCAAAGCCGCGAATGAACAAGCCCTGATCGCAGCGGTCGGGATCGGTCCTGCGCAAGGCATCTCTAGCCTCCTGGTAGGACCTTCCTCGCAAGCCGGGCCGAAGAGCAGCCTCGAAACCGGAGCGGAAAATGGACTCTTGATTTTGAAAATGCTGGGCCGGATCTTCGTAGTGGACTCTTTCAACATCGCGTAAGCCAATCCACCATTTTTCGCGCGCGGCATCTAGGCTTTCTGCTCCGGCATTCACCAAGGCATGGCGAACCTGCTCGGCCTGCTGCTCGTCGTCGGCAAAGACAATCACAACCGTGTGGCCGCTGCGCAGCGCGTCTTCGTAGAAGAAGAGTTCGTCTTCGGGCAATCCACGGGTGGATTCCGCCTCCAGGGCATTGCCAGCCTTGGCGCCGGCCACCGCGCCACCTGCGCCCAGAATACTGCCGGCGGCAAGGCCAATGGCCACGATGGGCCCGACTCCGGGAAGAAACAGGCTGGCCACCGCGGTGCCGACAGACATGCCTCCCGCCAGGCCAAGCGCGCCTCCAAGCACCGCCCCCAGTCCTCCTCCCATGCCCGGCTGCTCAGCTTCGCTCAGGGGCACGGTTCCCAGTTCTTCTTTCTCCTGTTCGGCGGAGCCTGGGGAGAGCAGGTTAATCCTGTCTCCGGGAACGGGAATGGCGCGCATGCGGGCGACAGCCTGACCGGCATCGGAAATGGACCGAAAAATCCCTACTACGCTCAGCATGGATTTCCTCCACGCCTGAGAGAAGCAGAAGCCCAAGAAGGGGTTGTAAAGCTGGATGGGAATTGAGTTGGTTAATGATGTAACCTATTGCGAGCAGCCTCATCAGTGGGGTAGGGCGCTCTAAGAAATGATCCAGCGGCTGATAGCGCAGGGCGTGGTGTGGGCGATGCTGGCGGGGATGTGTGCCCCTCTGGCCCCAGCCGCGGCCATGCCGCACGCCTGCTGCCTGCGCCACCAGCAGCACTGCCAAATGCCGCATGATGCTG
This sequence comes from Chlamydiota bacterium, assembly GCA_050257615.1. GTDB lineage: Bacteria > Acidobacteriota > Terriglobia > Terriglobales > Acidobacteriaceae > JAICWP01. Next base: position 5,843 of record JBLMXE010000363.1, read on the forward strand.
GGGTCAGCGCTCCCAACTGCTGCCACGAATGCTGCCGTTTACGGGCGGTTTCCAGCGCATTGTTCACACCGGTGACGCCCACGGGTCACGCCGGGCTGCCGGCGTGGCTGCTGGTTCCGCTTGCTGGGCCAGCCTCACAACCTATCCACGCACCCGCCGAGCACTCCGGACGCGCGCCGCCGCAAGCAAGCTAATTCTCTTTCAACACCGCAAGTGAGCAGAAGTCCGACGGCGTCCCGCCTATCGCGGGACGCGTGAACGTGTGTGTGGGAGATGAATGAAGATTCTACGCATGATTCTGGGCGCCGGTTTGCTGCCGGCAGCCCTGGCGGTGGCCACCATATTTGGCAGCGTTCGCGGCCTGGTGCACGACCCTGAGCATCGCCCGATTCAAGGGGCGCAGGTGACCATTCGGGCGCGGGATTCACAATGGTCACAGGCGGCCGGCAGCAACAGCATGGGCGAATTTCAGTTCAACGCGGTACCGGCCGGCCGCTATGTGGTCACGGTGAGCGCGCCCGGATTCAAGGAGGAATCGCTGAAGGTGGCGATCAATTCCGGAGGCGCGGTGAACCTGCACTTCGCCATGACGCTGGCGGCGGTCTCGGAGAAGGTGGAGGTGACGGCCACGCCGGAGGAAGTCGGGCCGCAATCTTCCACCACGGTGAGCGTGGTGCACCAGCAGCAGATCACGAACACACCCGGCGCCGACCGCAGCAACAGCCTGCAGATGGTCACCGACTATGTTCCCGGCGCGGTGATGGTGCACGACCAACTGCACGTGCGCGGCGGTCACCAGATGACCTGGCTGCTCGACGGCATTCCCGTACCCAACACCAATATCGCCAGCAACGTGGGCCCGCAGATTGACCCCAAAAACATTGATCAGCTGGAGGCGCAGCGGGGCGGGCTCTCGGCAGAGTATGGCGACCGCGCGTATGGCGTGTTCAATGTGATCACGCGCAACGGCTTCGAGCGCAACAATGAAGGCGAGCTAGTGCTGAATTACGGCAACTTCAACAGCACCGACGACCAGATCAACTTTGGCAGCCACACCCAGCGCTTCGCCTACTACGCCAGCGTGGACGGCAACCGCAGTGACCTGGGGCTGCAGGCGCCGGAGGAGCAGGCGCTGCACGACGCGGAGAACGGGCTGGGCGGGTTTCTCTCACTGATATTCAACAGCACGCCATCTGATCAGCTGCGGCTCGTGACCTCCGTACGCCGCGACCATTATCAGATCCCCAACACCTACGAGCAGCAGGCTGGCGGCACACGCGACGTGCAGGCCGAGCAGGACACCTTCGTGGACTTCTCCTGGGCGCACACCGCAGGCGAGCATGTGCTGCTCACGGTTTCCCCGTTCTATCACTTTAATCGCGCGAACTATATGGGCGGGCCGCAGGACCTGCCGGTGAGCCCGCAGGACGACCGCGGCTCCAACTATGCCGGCGGCGTGGTCAGCCTGGCAGTGGTGGAGGGGAGGAACAACGCCCACTTCGGGGTGCAGGGATTCGCGCAGCGCGACAATACTTTGTTTGGTATTAGCGATACGCTGGGCGGCACCTCCCTGCGCCAGCGCACTATCGTTGGCGGACAACTGGAAAGCGCCTTCCTGGAAGACCAGTTCAAGGCCACCAGATGGCTGACCTTCAATGGCGGGCTGCGGCTCACTCATTTCTCCGGCGGTCTGAGCGAAACGGCGGCAGATCCGCGAATCGGAGCGGCCATCCAATTGCCGCGCTTAGGATGGGTATTGCGCGGCTTCTACGGGCGTTACTACCAGGCGCCGCCGCTGCTGACGGTGGGCGGGCCGCTGCTGGACGTGGCGGCGACGCAGGGCTTCGCCTATCTGCCCCTGCATGGGGAACGCGATCAGCAGAACGAATTCGGGCTCACTATCCCACTGCGGGGCTGGAGCTTCGACGTGGACCACTTCCACACCAGCGCCACCAATTACTTCGACCACGACGTGCTGGGGAATTCCAACATCTTTTTTCCAGTCACTCTGGCCGCCGCACGCATTTACGGCTGGGAGGCCAGCGCACGTTCCCCGCAGCTGGCGCGCAGGCTGCAGTGGCATTTGGCTTACTCGCACCAGTATGCGCAAGGGCGGGGTGCGGTAACCGGCGGCCTCACGGATTTTGCTCCGCCGGAGGACAGCTATTACTTCCTCGACCATGATCAGCGGGACACGCTGAGCACCGGCTTGCAGGCCAACCTGCCCTGGCACAGCTGGGCGGATGCGGAAGTTTCCTATGGCTCCGGCTTCCTCAACGGCGACGGCCCGGCGCATCTGCCCGCGTACGCCAGCTTTGACTTGAGCCTGGGGAAGTCGTTCGGGGAGGCGTGGTCGGTGCGGCTGACCGCGCTGAATCTGGGCAACAACCGTTACCTGATAGATAACAGCAATACCTTTGGGGGAACGCATTACAACTATCCCCGGCAGTTCGCGGCCGCCGTGCGGTACAGATTCAAGTATTGAGGACGTCAGGGGCGAAGCTGCACAAAAGTAAGGGCCTGGGGCATCGCGCCGCAGGGTTACTTCGGGTACCATAGCACCAAACAAGAAGAGGCGGGCCGCGCATCTAATCACAGAGGCGCCCTCGAGGACGGGCCTGCAAGTTGAGATGTGGGAGACAACGAGAATGAAGACCCTGGTTGCACGTAGCATGACAATGCTAGCGTTGATTGTGAGTTTGGCTGTAGCGGGCTTCGCCGCTGGGCCGCCGGACGCCAATTCGGCGCTGCGCCCGCCCAAGGGGGCCAAGCTTGCCATCGTGGTGTTTGAGGACATGCAGTGTCCCATGTGCGCGCAGGTCTCGCCGCTGCTGGACAAGGCGGGGCAGCAGTACAACATCCCCGTGGTCCGCCACGATTTCCCCCTGCCGAGCCACAGCTGGTCGTACAACGCGGCCGTGCTGGCGCGCTATTTCGACACCCAATCGCAGAAATTGGGCGACGAATTCCGCGCCCAGGTGTTCGCCCACCAGATGGAAATCACGCCCGGAAGCCTGCGCGGTTTCGCCGAGCGTTTTGCCAACGATCACAAAGTTGACCTGCCCTTCGTGATTGACCCGCAAGGCAAGCTGAAGGCGGAGGTGAATGCCGACCGCGATCTGGGCACGCGCCTGGGCATCAGTCACACGCCTACGGTTTACGTGGTGACCAACAAGACTACGGGACAGTCATACGTCGAGGTCACCGACACCAGCCAGCTGTTCCAGACCATTGACCGCATGCGGCAGTAGGCGTAGACCGCGCAACGCAAGGTCTTTCGACTCCACAGGCCGATCCGCAGGCGGATGGTCTGCTTCGCTCAAGGTGGCACGGGAAAAAAGTTCTTTCTAGGCGGCGGATTGCTGGATCTTGCGCAGGACTTCCAGCAATTCCGGGATGTCGGGCGTCTCATCGAGGGGATAGACCCGGCTAAAAGCAATGCGCCCACCCTTATCCACGATGAAGACGGCACGCTCGTTGATGCCGGCAATGGGCGGACCTTCGCGCAAGATGCCGTACTTGCGGGCCACCTCGCCGTGGGGATAGAAGTCACTGCACAGGGGAAAATCCACCATGCCGATGTCCTTCTTCTGCCAGGCGATGTGGCAGGGGACGGGATCGTTGCTGATGCCCACGACCTGGGCATCCAGTGCCGCGAACCGTGCCAGTTCGGCATGGAACGACGGCACCTGGGCGGCTCAAGTGGGCGTCCAGTCCAGGGGATGGAAGGCCAGCACCACGTGCTTCTTGCCGCGGTGGTCACGGAGGCGGAACTGGTGGGGCTGTTCGCCGATCACTCCGGAGAGTTCGAAATCCGGCGCCGTGGCGCCCACCGCCAACGCGGGCATGAATCCTCCATAAGCAGGAAACCGCGAAACCAGTATCTTAATGGCGGCAACGAAGAGGCGGCAATAGCGGTGGGGGCAGCATCGTAGTTGTATAGTCAGAGATGGAAAAGCGGAGAACGACCTCGACAAGCTAGCCTGATTCCCGGCGAAGGAGCAGTCATGTTTGCATCCAGGAGTTACAACTACCGCAGGTTTACCCATGAGCAACTGCGCAAGGAACTGACCAGCAGCCGGCAATGGAATGGCCCCAAGGCGGGGG
>JBLMXE010000364.1:0-6807 GCA_050257615.1 Chlamydiota bacterium
CGTGGCTGCCGCGATTCATTCTGAACCCGCTTAGGATTCAGCTCTGCCGGCCAGAGATGTCCTGCATTATACCCTGCTGAGGGACGGCTGCAAGGCCGTGGAGTGGTCAGGGCCGGGAGGACTCCGGCAGGACATTGGAGAGGGCCAGCCGTGAAGACCGTAGCCGGTGCAGGGTCCTGCCCCGTAACAGAAACAAGACAAAGAGGATAAGAGTTACAATCACAGAAAGGAGCGAACGGTAGGTAATAATTGAGGCGGGAAGGTCGTGAACGAACAGCTCGCGCAGTTCAGCAACCGGTACAGAGAGCACAGCCGCTACCGCTAGTGGTGTTCCCCAGCCGGCGCTGGCTGGACGAGAATCTTCCGCCGGCTGGCTGTTGAGGCGCAGATCGCGTGCCACCAGTCCCAGTCCGGCATACCAGGCCAAGGCCAAGATCAGCGGAATGTCGTACAAGCTGCCGGAATAGTACTGACCCGCGTCAATGGCGGCGCTGGCCATAAATGAGCCTACAGCATAGAGGGACGCGGCCCCGAAAAGATGAGCGTACAAGGTTCGCCATTTTCCGCCACTCCGGTATAGGGCCGTACCTGCCAAGACCGCCACGGCGATGTTGGCGGCGCCATAAACCACGTTGTAATTCTGGTCCCACCAGCTGGGAAGATGGGCAATCTCGCGCCAGGGGGTCACGAAATAGAGGTACAGATACAACCACCACACAATGACCATGCCCGCATTGGCAAAATTAAGGAGGCTAGGATTTTGATCCTGGTGCAGGTGAGGGCGGACTGCCAGCGCCATCATCAGGGGGATGACGTGCAGGTAGAGAACAAAGTCGCCCCAGAAACCGGAGGCGGGCGGGGCTTGCAGTACGGCTTCGTAAAAAGTCCACAACACCTGGTTTAAGAGCCAGAGCGCAAAGCCGAGGGAGAGCAAGGTCCAGAAAGCGGACGAGCTGCCACGGCCACCAACCTGATTGGGCAAGGTGGTCAGATAGCAGGCGAGCAGAAGCAGGGTTTGTAAGCTGTCCGAAAAAACGTGCAGCAAGTAGCCGTCGGGAAGGAGCAGAGAGACGAATATCTGCGCGCAGACCAGGATTGCGGCCGCCGTGAACCACGCGACACTAGCTCGCTTGAACAACCTTTATGCCTTCGAATGCAGATCTGCCGTGCCCCAGTGATGGCCAGAGCTTAGCTTCCCCAAGGCACTCGAGGAAGATGACTGTGGTAACCGGTGCCGAGGGAACAAATGCGAATTTCAGCGCTCGACTTTGCTGTTTCGCAAGCCAGGGAAGAGCCATTGCTTCAGCTGGGCCTGCAAATCGCTGGAAACATGAACAAACCGTATGCCGGCGCGGCCGCTCTTGTGCGCCCAGGCGATCTGGCCCTGCACATCAATGGCGTTGCGAATGCCCGGCAGGTTGAAGCGGGCGCGCACTGCCTGGCGGACGGTAGCGGGTTCCGCCAGCCGCACCGCGATTCCTCCCTCGCTCACGTTCACCACCACGGCTTTGATTTCGTGGCCGGCTGTGAACTTGAGGCAAACCGGAGCGTAAGCCGGCTTGCGCAGCTGTTGCCGCCGCTGGGGATACATCAGGCTTTTGACAGCGCGCAGTCCCTGCAAAGCGCGGTCTAAAGTGATGGGCTCATAGAGCACGAATTTCGCCCCCGTGGCGAAGGCCTCGCGCGCACTAGTATCGCCGCCCAGGATGGCGGCAATCATGGTTTTGTTTTCGTATTGCCGCCATATGTCCTTGGACAGTTCCTCGGCGCCGGGAACGCTGAAGTCAATGACAGCCGCTTCGAACTTCTTGCGATCCATAAGAGCGATGGCGGAACTGGGTTCGCTGCACACCACCACGTCAATGTCGAGGCGAGAAAAAGCACGCATCAAGACCGCCACCTTGTCCGTGTCACGCGACAACACCATGGCCTGCAGAAGCATGCATAAGAATGGTAGGTCGGAATGGGACCACGCTGTAGGTTACTGAGGTCACGTTCTGCAATTGTGATGGGCTAGACGGCGTGCTGACGACTCTCTCGGCAGTGATGGCAGTCGCAGGAGGAGGCTGCTTCCAGGAAGGAAACAGGTGTGTAATCTTCTAAGTGGCCACAGATTTGGCAGCGCCAGCGGGCAGGTCCCAGTCCCGCCATCTTCTGGGAACAATACGGGCATACCTTAGGCCGACTTCGCTGGCGGACTGGCGCAAGAGAAGCGGGCTCGTTGACGGCAGGAGAGGGAAAAGAAGCAGAAGAGGGGAAGGATTGAGGAGAGCTGGGCAGAGGGGGTGAGGGGGGCAACTCCTCGAAGGCTATCTCCGTGTCTTGATCGGCAATGTCCTCGATAGCCAGGGGAGGATTGTCGCCCAGGTAAACCCAGCTCATGCTCAGGCCCAATAAGGCGATGGCGCCGCAGAATGCAAAATCCACCGCCGGCTGGCGGAGTTGGCGAGCAGCATCCAGGGCGACTACACGAAAGGCGACGAAGAGAGCGAGTGCAAACAGCGCCAGTCCGCCCATCGCCATCACCTTGCGTTTCGATGCGCTCACGGCCCGCTCGCTCGTACTGACCGCGATGGGAGAGGACGCTTCGGCTGAGACTTCCGCCCCGTCTGGCTGATCGAAAAGCGGGTTTGGCGCGAAGCCGCCGGCCATATGCCCTCACAAATTTGAGCGATTGGACCCCTGGGACCGAGACCGGAAAGATGACTTAATCTATCGCCCAGCGGGTGAAAGGGGAATGGCACCGATGTGCCAGCGAGGGTGGATTTCCGATTGGATGAGAAACTTAGCGCAGCGAGAATACCTCGTGAGATGACTTATTGTCAGGGGACGGCGGGGCTGACAGGATGGGAGCCGTTTCCGGTGGTGAGCAGGACGGCGGTCGTGGTTCCGGCTGCGGCCGCGCCGCCGAGCACGACGACCGCCCTCTTTTGGAGATATGAAACCCGCTGCCCACGGCGCTCTGCTCCTTCTGTAACGCTCTCCCCTGCGGTTACCGGCCCTGGGTTTGAGGCAGAATATACCGATCTCAAAGTATTGCGACTCTGGCCAGTTCTCGCGATGGACCTATTCCCAGAAGTGATAGCATCGCATTCGACACCTGCACCGGACTCCAAGCACTTGCTGCCGGGGGTCTGACATGGCAGGAGGAGCGATGACCAAACCCTGGAGAGACTTACAAGGTCAAGTGGTGGGCGGGAAATTCGCCTTGGGCCAGTATCTGGGCGGCACTGACCACAGCGCGGTGTTCCTGACCGAACGCCCTCAGGGAGAACCGCGCAAGGCGGCCGTCAAGATTGTGGCGGCCGACCCTGAGAAAGCCGCCCTCCAGCTCAGCCGCTGGGCGGAAGCGGAAAGGATGTCGCATCACCACATGCTTCGGCTCTTCGAGATGGGACGCTGCCGCTTGGGGGGCGAGGACCTGCTTTTCCTGGTGATGGAGTATGCGGAAGAGAATCTCGCCCAAGTCGTCAGGTCGCGGCCTCTCACGCCGCAGGAATGCCAGGAGATGCTGTCCCCGGTTCTGGAAGCGCTGGCATATATGCACAGCCAGGGCTTTGTTCACGGCCACCTCAAACCGGCCAACGTAATGGCGGCCGAGGAGCGGGTCAAGATCGCCTGTGATGGCCTGGTCCCGGGGGGTGATTTGGATGCGCCTGGAGTTTACGATCCGCCGGAAAGCGCCACCGAAGGGCCCTCACCCGCGGCAGATGTCTGGTCCTTGGGCGTGACGCTGGTAGAGGTGCTGACCCAGAAAGTGCCGGCGCTTGAAGCCGGGCGGAGGGAGCCAGTGCTGCCCCGGGAAGTACCGGCGGCGCTGGTGGAGGTGGTGCGCAACTGTCTCCGTCCTGACCCCAAGCAGCGTTGGGCGGTGGAGCAGATTAGGGCAGCGCTGGCGCCGGTCCCCGCTGCGCCGGCCCGGCAACCCGCGGTGCGTGGACCGCAAGCCGATCGGGGCAGGAAGAATTACTTGGCTTCTGTGGTTGCCGGGGCTCTTCTGCTGGTGATTTTTGTCGCGGGGTGGATCTACAGCCGTCCGCGGCAGAGCGCACCGCCAGCAGCGGCCTCCGTCAAGACCGAGCCACCTGCTGCCGACGAGGGCAGCCCGCCGGCCGAGTCGCCGCCGGCGCCGTCCCCCAGCCCGGTGCAGGGGCCGGTGGTGCGCGAAGTCTTGCCCAAGGTGCCCAAGAGCGCGCGCGATACCATTCACGGCACCATCCGGGTGCGGGTCAGGGTGGCGCTCGACCCAGCCGGCAACGTGACCGGCGCGAGATTCGAATCCGCCGGGCCGAGCAAGTACTTTGCCCGTCTTTCCCTGCAGGCGGCGCAAGGATGGAAATTCGCTCCTCCGCAGACGCAAGGGCCAAATACCGCGACGGAATGGCAGTTGCGCTTCGACTTCCGGAGAGACTCAACGCACGTAGTTCCCACGCCGGTAGCACGTTGAAGTGCGCTGCCGGCGCAGGTTTCAAGGTTTAGCAAGTTTCAAAGTTCCCAAAAACCAGGTTTCAATGTTTCGCAAGTTTCAAAGTTTCAGAACCCAGGTTTGAAGTTCTTTCGAGGTTTCATTGCGATTTCAGACGTGAAACTTTAAAACCTCAACCTTGAAACCTTGAAACCTTGAAACCCTTTCCCAAGATGCTCATTTTTTCGGCACAAACAGGGGAACCGGGGGCTTAATGTTGTAAATCTGCGCAAAGCTGCGCTGGTTGACCGCCAGGCTGAAGCGGCCGCGGGAGTCAATGAAGATCAGCGGTTCGCCAAGCGGAACATCGCCGAAGGTCCGGACAAAGGGCAGAACCATGTCTCTGTCACCCACCCTGACGTGGACCTTGTCGCCATGGACGTAGCCCAGCTTCAAGAATTCGTCTCCGCTGATGTTGGTGATCAGGTTGCCGAAGGGGCCGTCGAGGGCGATTATCTGGCCCCTGATGCCGCTGCTGTCCACGCGCGCTGGGGCCAGTTTGAGGCGGACAAGCTGTTTCAGTTCGGGACCGACCTGGGTCCATTCCTCGCCCGCCGCCAAGTGAGCGCCCACGGGGGAGAAAATGTCGCGCCCGTGGAAGGTGGAGGAAATGCCGCTGCCGATCATCCAGGAGCGGTTGGTGATTTCGCGGGCGCCTTCCAGGCCATCGCGGTCCAGGACCATGGTCATCAGCCCGTTATCGGGCAGGACAAAGTATTGGCCGCGCCTGGATTTGACCACGATGGCTTTGCGGCTGGTGCCCACCGTGGGATCAATCACCACCACGAACACAGTTCCGGCAGGATAGTAGGGCGTGGTCCCATAGAGGAAGCGGGCGCCATCGGCGATGGAGAAAGGCGTGACCTGGTGGGTGAGGTCCACGATGCGAGCCTCGGGGGCGATGCCTAGCATCACGCCTTTGCAGACAGCCACGGAATCATCCACCGAGCCGAAGTCGGTCATAAAGACGATGATGGGCCGATGAGGCGCGGGAGCGGCGATCTGTGCATTAGCCAGCCTCGCGGCAGGGGCGAGTAGCAGCACGAAGATGAGAGTCGAGGTTGCAAGGCGTCGCGTAGTGTTCATGGCGGCGGAATTGTAACCCACGCACCGGACCTAATGAGCGCCACGGCCGGAAAGCACGATGGGGATGGTCTTGAGAAGGATCTTGAAATCCAGCCATACCGACCAGTTGTCAATGTAAAGCAGGTCGAGGCGAACCCAGTTCTCAAAACGGAGCTGGCTGCGCCCTTCCAGCGCCCATAAGCAGGTCATCCCCGGTCTCATGCGCAGGCGGCGGCGCTGCCAGGGCTGGTATTGATCCACTTCGTCGGGCAGAGGCGGGCGCGGTCCCACCAGCGACATATGCCCCAGCAGCACGTCCCACAACTGGGGCAGTTCATCGAGGCTGAGGATGCGCATCCAGCGGCCGATTCGGGTGCAGCGCGGGTCATTGCGCATCTTGAACGCGGGGCCATCCAGTTCGTTGAGTCTTTCCAGCTGGGGCAGCAGTTGGTCCGCGTTAGCCACCATGGAGCGAAACTTCAGCAACTGGAAGCGCCGCCCCCCGAGACCGCAGCGGGTCTGGCGGTAGAACACCGGCCCGCGGGAAGTGAGCTTGATCAGAACCGCCAGGAGCAGAAACAGGGGAGAAAGCGCGATCAGGGCGAAGGCGGCAACCACAATGTCAATCAGTCGCTTGAAAGCCAAGGCAAAATCGTTCTGCGGGCTGCTGGCGAAAGTCAGCAGCGGTATCTGGCCGAGATGCTCGACGAATACGTGATTGAAGCCCTGGGGCAGGAAATCGAGCTGCATGCGCATGTGGATTCCCTCCTGCTCGCACTGCTGCATGAGGGATTCCAGGCCGGCCAGATCCTCGCGGTTCACGGCGAACAGAACCTCGTCCACCACGTGGCTGTGGAGGAGTTCGGAGAGTTGCCCCACGGGCATGACCGGATAAGGGCGGAGCAGAGCCGGAGAAGTGGCCGGGGGCTCGTTGCCGATATGGGCAAAGGCCAGCAATTCCAGTCCCAGATTCTTTCCCTCTTCCAGCAGGGAAGCCAACTCGGCGGCGCTGTCAGACGTTCCGACGATGACAAAATGGCGCCGGTTTTCCGGCCGGGTGCGCAGCCAGGTTCCGGCAGCCAGCAGGGTCCAGCGGCTGCCGGTCAGCAGCACAAACTGCAGAAACACAAAAACCAGCAGCAGGCCGCGGCTCACGTACTGGCTTTGGAAAAAGAACATGCCGGTGAATAGGGCCAGGAAGCCCAGGGCCACCATTCTGACCGCGTCGCTGGCAATATCGCGGGGGCGCTTCAGTTCGACCTGCTGGTAAGCATGCA
>JBLMXE010000365.1:0-4214 GCA_050257615.1 Chlamydiota bacterium
CGCTGGGCCGCCCGCCGATGGTCAGATCCTGCGCCGACTGCAGGTACATAGTGGCTCCCGGGATAACGGCCAGTTTGTGGCGCAGGCGTGCGATCACCTGGTCAGCCGTCACCTTGCGCTCTGACAACGGTTTCAGAGTGACGAAGCCCCCGCCGGTGTTCGCGCCCCTTCCCCCGGCAAAGGCGGTAACCGATTCCACCGCCGGATCCTGCCGAATGATGTTCACGAAATGATCCATTTTCTGGGCCATGGCGGAAAAAGAAATGTCCTGCGCCGCCTGCAGCATGCCCGCCAGTCGCCCCGTGTCCTGCTGCGGAAAGAACCCTTTGGGCACGACCACGTAGAGATAGATGCTGAGGCAGGCGGTGGCCACCGTGGCCAGCAGGGTAAGGGGCTGATGGCGCAGCACCCAGCGCAACGCGCTTCGGTAAAGGCCGAGGAGACCATCGAAGAGCATTTCGCCGAAGCGGTACGCGCGCCCATGGTGTTCCTGTTCCAGCGGCCGCAGAAACTTGGCGCACATGGTAGGCGTGGTGGTCAACGAAACCACCAGCGATACCCCGATGGCCACGCTCAGCGTCACGGCAAATTCACGGAAGAGGCGGCCCACAATGCCGCCCATGAGCAGAATGGGAATGAAAACCGCCACCAGCGAAGTGCTCATGGAAAGCACAGTGAAGCCGATTTCGCGGGCGCCACAAAAGGCCGCCTGCACCGGACCCATGCCCACTTCCAGATAGCGGGTAATGTTTTCCAGTACCACAATGGCGTCGTCCACCACGAAGCCGGTGGAAATGGCCAGTGCCATGAGCGAGAGGTTGTCGAGACTGTAGCCCAGCACATACATCACCGCGAACGTGCCCACAAGCGAGAGGGGCACCGCTACGCTGGGAATCATGGTGGCCCGCAGGCTGCGCAGGAAAGCGAACACGACCAGGATGACCAGGATGACGGAGATGAGCAGAGTCAATTCGATATCGTGCACCGAGGCGCGTACGGTGGTCGTGCGGTCAAGCGCCACGCGCACATCAATGGATCGCGGAATGGAAGCCTTGAGCTCGGGCAGTGCGGCGCGCACCCGGTCCACAGTGTCAATGATGTTGGCGCCGGGCTGGCGGAAGATGACCGCGATGACGCCGTCCTTGCCATTCGATTTGCCATAGTGATGAACGTCTTCGACGGAGTCCTCGACGTTAGCCACATCCTCCAGGCGCACGGCCCCACCGTTGTGATAAGCGACGATAAGCGGCCGGTACTGGGCGGCGCGGAAGAGTTGGTCGGTATCACTCACCATCCATGAACTACGGCTGTCCGACAACTGGCCCTTGGGATGATTGGCGTTGGCATTGCTCAGCGCGTTGCGCACCTGGTCAATGCCCACGCCCAGCTTGTTGAGAATGGTGGGATTCACGTCCACGCGAACCGCCGGACGAGCTCCTCCCCAGATGAAGACCTGGCCCACGCCTTCGACCTGCGAAAGCTTCTGGGAGACGATGGAGTCGGCGGCATCGTAGATGCGGGGCAGGGGAATCGTATCAGAGGTCAGCGCCAGGATCAGAATGGGCGCGTCGGCAGGGTTCGCTTTCCAGAAGTGAGGATTCTGCGGCAGGTTGGAAGGCAGCTGCCCGCGGGCGGCGTTGATGGCGGCCTGCACGTCGCGTGCGGCCGCGTCAATGTTGCGGTTCAGATCGAACTGCAAAATGATGGTGGTCGAACCCTGGCCGCTGCTCGAGGTCATTTGATTGACCCCGGCCATGCGCCCGAACTGACGTTCCAGCGGGGTGGCGACTGCCGAAGCCATAGTTTCCGGACTCGCCCCGGGAAGGCCGGCGTTCACCTGAATTACAGGAAATTCAACCTGCGGCAGCGGGGCCACAGGCAGGAACTGGAAGGCGAGTGCGCCCGCCAGCAACACCGCCGCGGCCAGCAATGAGGTGCCGATCGGCCGTTTGATGAATGGGGCGGAGATGTTCATGCTTCAGTCGGCCGCCGCCGTTTCCTCCGCCGGTTCTTCAATAGGATTGCCGATGCGCAGGTGGGCGAAGCGCCGCGCCAGCCGGTCAAACCAGAGATACACCACTGGTGTGGTGTAGAGAGTGAGCAATTGGCTGAGCAGCAGGCCGCCCACAATGGTGATGCCCAGGGGCCGGCGCAATTCCGATCCTGTGCCCGTGCCCAGGGCCAGGGGCAGGCCGCCCAGCAGCGCCGCCATGGTCGTCATCATGATGGGGCGGAAGCGCAGCAGGCAGGCCTGAAAAATGGCTTCCTCTGGCGGCTTGCCTTCTCCGCGTTCCGCTTCCAGAGCGAAATCAATCATCATGATGGCGTTCTTCTTCACAATGCCAATGAGCAGGATGATGCCGATCAGCGAGACGACATTCAGATCGTTCCCCGTCAGGAGCAAGGCCAGGATGGCGCCCACACCCGCCGAGGGCAGCGTGGAAAGGATCGTAATGGGGTGGATGTAGCTCTCGTAGAGCACGCCCAGCACGATGTACACCGTGACCACCGCGGCCAGAATGAGCCAGGGTTCGGCGGAGAGGGAGGTGCGGAACGCCGCCGCGGTTCCCTGGAAGCTGGTGTGAATGCTGGCGGGAAGGCCGATTTCGCGCCCCGCATCCTCGATGGCGCGGGTGGCCTCGCCCAGCGAAGTGCGGGGGGCCAGGTTGAACGACAGCGTGACCACCGGAAATTGTCCCTGGTGGTTAATGGCCAGGGGCGCATTAGCGGGATAAAAGCGCGTAAACGCAGCCAGCGGAACCTGCGTTCCATTGCTGGAGCGAACGTAGATGCTCTTGAGCGAGTCTGGGCTCTGGCTGAACTGCGGCTGTACTTCCAGCACCACGTGATACTGGTTGAGCTGGGTGAAAATGGTGGAGACCTGGCGTTGGCCGAAGGCGTCGTAGAGCGTGTCGTCAATAGTCTGGGGGAGGATACCCAGCCGGCCCGCAGTATCGCGGTCAATCACCAACTGAGCCTGAAGCCCGCCATTCTGCTGGTCGCTGGCCACATCCCGCAATTCCGGAAGCTGACGCAATTGGTGCAGCAGTTTCGGAGCCCATACCGCCAATTCACTGGGGTCGGTGTCTTCCACGGAATACTGGTATTGCGTGCGGCTGACGCGGTCTTCAACGGTCAGATCCTGAACCGGCTGCATGTAAAGGGTAATGCCCGAGACTTGCGCCAGCTCTGGATCCAGGCGGCGAATGATTTCGGAAGCGGTGGCGGCGCGCTGGTCGCGGGGCTTGAGGTTGATCTGAATGCGCCCGCTGTTGGGCGTGGCATTGATGCCATCCACCCCGATAAACGAGGAAAGGCTCTGCACATCCGGATCCTTAAGGATGATGCGCGAGAGCTCCTGCTGGCGTTCGGCCATGGCGGCAAAGGAGATGGTCTGCGGCGCTTCGGAAACGCCCAGGATCACGCCTGTATCCTGCACCGGGAAGAAGCCTTTGGGCACCACCACGTAGAGCCACAGGGTCATTACCAGCGTACCCGCGGTGATCAGCAAAGTGGCGGTCTGGTGGCGCAGCACCCAGGTCAGGGTGCGGCCGTAAAAACGGATTACGCGGTCGTAGAAGCTTTCCGACGAGCGATAGAAGCGGGTGTGCCGCACGTCCTTGGTGGGCCGCAGCAGCTTGGCGCACATCATGGGCGTCAGCGTCAGCGAGACCACCGCCGAGACCAGGATGGTGACGGCCAGGGTGATGGCAAATTCGCGGAACAGCCGCCCCACAATGTCGCCCATAAAGAGCAGCGGGATGAGCACCGCGATGAGCGACACGGTTAACGACACGATCGTGAAGCCAATCTGCCCCGAGCCCTTGAGCGCCGCCTCCAGGGGAGAATCGCCGTGCTCCAGGAAGCGGTCAATGTTTTCGATCATCACGATGGCGTCATCCACCACGAAGCCGGTGGAGATGGTCAGCGCCATCAGGGTCAGATTGTTCAGGCTGTAGCCCAGCAGGTACATCAGCGCGAAGGTGCCCACCAGCGAAAGCGGCACGGCTACGCTGGGAATCACCGTGGCGGACAGGTTGCGCAGGAAGATGAACACCACCATGACCACCAGGGCGATGGCCAGCATCAGTTCAAACTGTACGTCCTGCACGGAGGCGCGGATGGTCTGGGTGCGGTCGGTAAGGATGTGGACCTTGACCGAGGAAGGCAGGGAAGACTGCAGCATGGGCAGCAGCTTCTTGATGCTGTCCGCC
>JBLMXE010000366.1:0-9819 GCA_050257615.1 Chlamydiota bacterium
ACATCCTGGCGCTCGCCCAGCCGAATGTGATGCTGAAAATCGAGATCGAACACCCGATTGCTGGTGGCGAACACCGGGGTGGGACGGTCCACTCGGTCGTAGAACGCCTGCAGCGCGACATCGGATCGCGTACTGAAGCTATGCTGCCAGCGGGCCAGCAGGTTTCCGCCGATGGGATTGAAGCTGTAGTCAAAATTCGTGAAGTAGGGCGCCTGCAACAAAGGCAGAGGAAAAGAGTCTTGCTCCCGGCCGCGGAAGATGTCTCCGGAAACAGTTAAGTCATCCGCTTGACGCTCCCAATCCGCGCGGAACCCCAACCGGCCCAACTGCCAGGCATCGTGCGCCTCGGGGCCCGGAACCTGCAGTCCAGGGAAATTGCCCAGGTGGGAATACTTGCCATAGAAGCGGTAGGCGAGTGGCTGCCCGCTGCCGGCGCCGTAGCGCGCTGCCCCAGAAGCGTAGGCCTGGGAACCGCCCGCGGCCGTGACCAGGCCGCCCTGGGTGTCCTGGGCGCGCTTGGTGATGATGTTAATCACGCCATTCATGGCGTTGGCGCCCCACATGGTGCCACCCGGCCCGCGGATTACCTCGATGCGGTCAATGTCTTCCAGCACCAGATCGTGCAGCTCCCAGAAGACACCGGAGAAGATGGGACTGTAAACCGTGCGCCCGTCAATGAGCACCAGCAATTTGTCAGGGTAGCGATAATTAAAGCCGCGAATCGTAATTGCCCAGGCGTTGCTGCCGATGCGCGCCACCTGCACGCCGGGCGCCAGGCGCAGCGCCTCGGGCACGCTGGTGACTCCCGAGCGGCGAATTTCTTCCTGCGTGATCACGTAAACCGCAGCAGCCGTGTCCGCCAGGGCTTGCTCTTTCTTGCCGGCGGAAACCACCTTGATTTGCATCAGCTGCTCGATGCTCATTTCGCCCAGGTCGGGTTTGGGTTGCTGGGCGGAGGAAGGTGCCGGCAACAGGAGCGCCAGCCAGCACCAGGCCAAGCAGCCCCTGGCAAAGTGTCGAATACCGCTAGCGATACGGATACACACGACTTCACCAGCCACCCGCGACAGACGAGCGGCGATGGCTTCATGCTAGCGTGGGAAGGGGGCGGCAAAGGCGGTCAAAGCTAGGCACGCGAGGACGATGCATTCCAAAAACGAATCAAGTCCCGCAATGGAGGGGAGAAGCGTCTCACTGTAGCTCATTTCGCCCGACTGGGCAGAGCCCTTGGTGCGGATGCTGCTTAAATCGGTGGTGCCGGCCCGGCAACTCATGCGGCGGGGTGACGGCAATCGCTGCAAGGTCTTGCGCCGGAACAGCATCCGGTCAAACCAGTGCTGGAAATTCCTGGAGGAAACGGTTGCCGTATCAGTGTCTGGTTTGTTTCCTGTGTATCCGCGGCAGCAGGGAGCGCAAATGAGAGTGCGGCAGCTTGCCGGCTTGGATGGCCGCTTCAAAGTCGGAGGCAAGCGCCTGCAACGACTCCACGAGGCCGGCATGTTGAGCGCTGACGTCGCTGGTTTCTCCGGGGTCGTTGCGCAGATCGTAAAGCTCCGGAGGGTGGCACTTAATGAGGGGACCCGGTTTGCGGGTGGCGTCATAATCCCGTTTCATCAGGTGCAGCTTCCACTGTTCGGCGCGTAGCGCGCACAGATGCGCCCCAAAGTAGTAGAAGAACTCCGAATGCAGCTCCAGGGAAGCGTTCTGCAGGAAGGGCATCAGGTTTTTCCCGTCAATGGGACGCTCGTCGGGAAGTCTGGCTCCAGATAACTCGACGCAGGTGGTGAATATATCCATAAGGCAGGAAATGCCCGGCCTCACGGTATGCGGCGGAACCTGCTTGGGCCAGCGCGCGATGCAGGGAACGCGGATGCCGCCTTCCCAGCTGGTGGACTTGCCGCCGCGCAGGATGCCCGCGCTCCCGGCTGGATGCCGGGTGTTCAGCTTGGGGCCGTTATCGCTGGAGAAAAAGGCCAACGTGTGCTCGTCAAGCGCGTTCTTTTTCAGGCAATCCAGCACTTGGCCGACGCTCCAGTCAATCTCCTCCACCGCGTCGCCGTAAGGGCTGTAGTGCGATTTTCCCCGAAACTGCTGGGAAGCCGAGATGGGGACGTGGGGCATGCTGTATGGCAGATAGAGGAGGAAGGGACGATCGCGGTTCAGCTCGATAAATTGAATGGCCTGCTCGGTATAGCGCTGGGTGAGGGTCGCCTGGTTGACCGGCGACTCGATAATTTCGTCGTTGCGATAGAGGCGCAGCCGGGGAAAATTGAAGGCCAGGGTCATATCGTTGCTGTAGAGCAGCCCGTAGAAAAAGTCGAATCCGTGCCGGGTCGGCCGGTACTGCGGCAAGTCGCCCAGGTGCCATTTGCCGATGCAGGCAGTGCGGTAGCCGGCGGGTTTCAGCGCTTGAGGCAGGAGGATTTCGCCGCCCGGAACTCCGAAATGTTCCCGCGGATACAGAACCCGGACCAGCCCGGAGCGCAGGGGATAGCGCCCGGTGAGCAGCGCCGCCCGCGCGGGGGTACAGGTGGGCATGGCGTAGAACTCCGTCAGACGGGCGCCCTCGGCGGCCATGCCATCCAGGCGTGGCGTCGCGAAAGCACGATTTCCATAGCATCCCAAGTCGCCGTAGCCCAAGTCATCGGCGAGAAAAATCACGAAGTTGGGTGGGCCGCTACGTTCCGGCCGCTTAACAGCACCGACCACGCTGAGAAAAGCGCTTCCGATGAGGGAGGCGAGGAATGACCTTCTGGTCCCCACTGGCTTGTATTCTGCGGCATTCACTACGATGACGCAAGCTCCTCCCGCTGCTCACGCGACCTGCAAGCATGTGGTATCTTCAAAAGGCTTGGGGTGCGATACCGAAGGACCAGGGCGTTTCTGTTCCCCGCAGCCGAACTTGCCGGCATCTAAACGCGACATTGTCCAGGTTGAGAGTCACCGCTGCCCCGTACCGCCAGAGGAATACGAAATAACAACGATGACCGACGCTTTCTGACATCGCCAAGGGACGGTGCTCGCACATGCTGGAACTGATAACCGGCCAGGTTTTCCATCACCCCATACGGACTATGCTTTGTGTGCTGATGATCGGGGTTGGCCTGCTTACAGGTCTGGTGATGAAGGGTCTGGCCAACGGGGTGCTGACGGAGAAAATCAGGAGAACCGAAGGCATCGGCGCCGACCTGATGATCCAGCCCCCGCACTCCTCCTACCTGCTGGGCATGGGGGAGAACGTGATGCCTGCGCGCCTGGCGGACAGGCTCGAGCACGTGGCGGGGGTGGCTGCGGCCACCCCGGTTGCCACCAACGTCAGCTTTACCAATCGTTTTGAGTCAGTCTTTGGCATTGATCTGCAAGGATTTGAGCGCGTAAGCGGACCCTTCCATTTCGTGCGTGGGGGGCCGTTCGACGGCCCTTATTCCGCCCTGGTTGACGATGTCTATGTGAAAACCCACCAGGTCGACGTGGGCAGCGTTCTGGACATCTTGGACCATCATTTCCGCGTAACCGGCGTGGTGGAGCACGGCAAGGGCTCCCGCGTGTTCGTGCCCTTGAGCACGCTGCAGGAATTGGTGGCTCCGGGCAAGTGTTCGATTGTATTTGTGCGCGTCTTGTCCGGCCAGGCGCAAGCGACCGAGCAGAAACTGAAAGAGTTCAACAGCGGGGCTTTGCGCACCTACCAGATCACGCCGCTGCGCGAGCTCACCAGCTTGATCTCCACTTCTTCGATCGTTGGCCTTCGTCAATTCCTGAGGGTGGTGGTAATCCTGGCCGCAGTCATCAGTTTCCTGGTCATATTCCTGGGGTTGTACGTGCAAGTGCTCGGCCAGACACGTGAGATTGGTATTCTCCGCGCTCTAGGAGCCACCCGCACCTATTTGATTTATATGTTTCTGGGAGAAGCATTCCTGCTCTGTTCCCTGGGAGGAGTGGCAGCCCTGGCGATGTACAAAGTGACAAAGGTGATTGTGGTAGCGGTGTATCCGGGGCTGACGTTCCTTCTGCCCTGGGATTCGGCGGCGTGGGCGCTGGCTGCGGCGGGGGTGAGTGCCATCCTGGGAGCTTCCTATCCCGCTTTTCTGGCGGCGCGCTGCGAACCGATGGTCGCCCTGACTTATGAATAGCTGTCAAGAACTCGGGAAATGCGGCACCGAATATGCTATCGCTACGAGGGAATTGACGCGCCGCTTTGCCTCTGGGCACCAGGCGACGACAGCGGTGGATCACGTCAGCCTGCAGGTGCGCCGGGGCGAGTTCGTGGCCACTATGGGACATTCGGGATCGGGTAAGACCACTCTCCTTTATTTGATCGCGGGCCTCGCGGAGCCCACTTCTGGGGAAGTATTCATTGAAGGAGCCGCTCTTTCCAGTTTGAGCGAGTCGCAACGCGCGTATCTGCGCAACACCAGGATGGGATTTATCTTCCAGCGCTTCAACCTGCTGAGTTTTCTTTCGGTAGAGGCCAACATTTACACGCCCGGGCTGCTTGGCTCCTGGTATGGCAAAGGAGACCGGCAGCGGGCGCTGGAGTTGCTCGCCAAAGTTGGACTGGCTGGCAAAAAAGACGAGGCGGTCACCGGGCTCTCCGCCGGGGAGCAACAGCGGGTTGCGATCGCGCGCGCGCTGATGAATCGCCCGAAAATTCTGCTGGCCGATGAACCTACCGGTAACTTGGATTCGTACAACGCCCGGGCAGTTCTCGATCTCCTTTTAGGTCTGCGGGAGGAGTTTGGAGTGACCATTCTGATGGTTACTCACAACCCCGAGGTGGCGCTTATGGCCGACCGGATTCTCGAGATCGCGGACGGCAGGATTCGGAGGGAAGCACATACCCGCGATATTGCCGTGCGGGAGGAGTGGTTGCGCAGATTTGCGACCCCGTTGTTCGACCAGTTGGAGCCATGAAACTTGCGGCAGGAGGTTTGGGATGAAACAAGCGCTGATCGCAGCGGCAATGCTGCTGGCGCTTCCAATGGGGGTATTGGCGGAAGAGCCATCGCGGGCAGCGCAGCCGCCCAACGTTCTGCTGATTACAATTGATACCCTCCGGGCCGACCACCTCTCCTGCTACGGCTACCGGCTGCTCACCTCGCCGAACCTTGACCGCCTGGCTGCCGAGGGCGTGCGTTTCGCCAGTGCTTACACGACCATTCCCCTCACCGGCCCCTCCCATATCACCATGATGACGGGACTGTTCCCCCAGCAACACGGAGCCACCGTTAACGGCATGCATATGGGCAGGCAGGCGCAGGGCCATCCTCCTCTGTTGCTGGCGCAGATTCTGAGCCGGCTGCGGGGGTACAAGACGGCCGCATTTGTCAGCGCCTGGCCGCTGAAGAAAGGCATCACCGGCCTGGGCCGGGGTTTTGATACCTACAACCAGAAGTTCCGCTACCATTACAATCTGCTCAGCGCCGCCCGCACGGCGGCGGATGTCGGTCCTTTGTCGCGGCAGTGGCTGCGGAAGCATGCAGGGGAATCGCCTTTTTTCCTTTGGGTACATTATTTCGATCCCCATGCGCCCTATGAGCTGCACCCGCAATTTGCATCCTTACCCGCCAACCCAGCCGCGGACCAGCAGGAGGCGAGTGACTCTGTAGAGGGAGCGCAAGCGGAAAAGATCCGCGCCTACGACAGCGAGATAGCGTTGACGGACAACGATATTGCCCAGACCCTTAGCCTTCTGCAGCAGGAGGGGGTGCGGAAGAACACGCTCATTATGGTGGTGGCCGATCACGGAGAGGCTTTGGGCGAACACGGCTACTATGGCCACGGCAACCACGCCGACCAGCCTGTCATTCATGTGCCCATGATTGTTTCCTTGCCCGGGAGGTTGCCTGAGGGAAAGACCATCACCCAGGCCGTATCCCTGGTGGATGTGATGCCGACGATCCTGGATTACGCAGGCATCAAACTGGGCGAACCCATTGCGGGAACCAGCCTGCGGCCTCTTATCGAGCAGGGAAGCGCAGCCCAGGTTCAGCCGGCCTTCTTCGTGACCTATGCGGAACCTGTGCTGCACTTGCCCAGGTGGCTAACCTGGATGTGGTCGTGGGCTGAATCTAAGAAGCGGACACCTTCCCGGCTGGGATTCATAAAAGGAAACATGAAGGTAGTGCTGGCCGGGGGCAAATCTCCGCAGGTATGGCAGCTGCGAGACCAGTTTAAAACAGAGCGGCCGATCAACGATAATCCAGTGATTTCGGCCGATGCCAGGCTTTATGGCCAGTATTTGAGCGCCTGGTTTCAGCAAACCGATACCGGAATTCCCGCCGATAACCGTTTAAGCCAGAAGGACATAGAGATGCTGCACAGCCTTGGGTACACGCCATAAGCCGGGCTCTGCTGGGGACGTCGGCTGGGGAAGACCGGAATTGCCCAGAGGCGTTGCAAAAATTCAGAAGATGGAGCGGGAGACGGGGATCGAACCCGCGACATCCAGCTTGGGAAGCTGGCGTTCTACCGCTGAACTACTCCCGCTCAGCGAGCGTAGTTAGATTACCACCCGGGTGGCGGGAGGGGAAGCGGAGGCATAAGACCGAGCCCCTCCACGACAGCCCGGCCGCGTGCCTACTTCCTATCCACCTCAAGCGCCTGGTGGAGATGAGCGATGGCCTGGTCAATGGACTGGATGGCCTGCACGCGCTGACCTTTGAAATCGTGCGCCGCCTTGTGCTGCAACAGCCATTTGGTGTGCTGCAGCTCCTTGATGGCCTCGCGGATCACCGGATGTGGCTCTGGGCCGCGGCGCTCGGCTTGCGGCGGGAGTGGAGCAGCGACTGCCGCAGGAGGAACGGCTGCAGAGCTGACCATTACACTGCTGGCCAGGATCAGGGCCGCCAAAATTGCGCTGATTCTCGTCATATTTCAGTTTTCTCCTCGTTGTTTGTGCTGGGTGCACCGGGATTTGAACCCGTCATCTTGCGCAAAGTTGCTGGCAGCGGCAACCGCGAATTAGGTCTTTTCTCTTGTGGAACCACTGGCCGGCGGCTTGCGTATCCGATGTTAGACTGGCGTCAAGCGGAGGCGCGCGGCATGAACTTCATCGCTCTGCTTTTGTTTCCCTTCCTGTTCCCGCCGTTTTTTGGACTGGGTTTCCTGATCTACTTTGCGCCCACCATTGTGGCCCTGGCGCGGCATAAGCGAAACACGCTTTCCATCCTCCTGCTGAACCTGTTTCTGGGCTGGACGTTAATTGGCTGGATCGTCGCCCTGGTGTGGGCCAGCACGGTGGATGTGCCGGTGGCGGCTCGCTAGGCAGCCCTCGCAACCAGCCGCGCAACGCAGGCGAGAAAGGTTCGACTGCTCACCGTTGGCTGTGTCGCACGTCACCGCGCTGCTGCGGCCAAGGCGGGACGATGAGAATGAGCCGGGCGCGATCCACGGGCGGAAGAACGAGGACGAGCGAACCTGCTCACCTTCGGTTCGAACGAACCGACGGACCGTGGACCGCCCCCGGCAGCTCCCAGAAAGGATACGAGCATGGCACAAGCCGCCTTCGCCAACGCCGCCGAGTCCGAAACTGCGCGTCTGAAAACCGTTGTCGCTGACGCCCTCGAGGACGGAGTACATGCCGCCCGCCGCGCCATGAAACACGGCCTGTTCGTGGCCGAAGACATGATGGACGACGCGGCCCATGAAGTGAAGCGCCACCCCCTGCAGGCGGTGGCCACAACCTCCGTACTGTCCTTCACCGCCGGGATAGTGGTGGGGTGGATGCTGTTCGGATTGAGGAAACGTTAACGGCTGCCCGCAATCTCGCCCAAGCGGAATCAGCAGTGACGCAGAAGGGGGTTGTGTTCCTGAATTTCCCGGCGATGCCCAGAGTTTGGTGCGTGACGCAAGGTAATTGGCGTAAGCTGATAGGGGAAGGAGTTGAGTAATGCCCAGCAAGCCTACAGCGAAGCCGGAAGAGACTCCTGAGTCGGCGCAAGTTATCGAGCACCTCAGCGGGGCCCGCCATTTGCTGAAAAACCTGCGCGAAAGGCTGCAGGATGCCGAACACCACGCGCAACTGGATGAGGCGATCACCAAGGTGGAACTCGCTCTGAGCGCGCTGACGATTAAGACTGGCGGGTTCCTATAGTCGGCGCGCCTTCCTGCCGGCTGCCCAGCGAGCCTGGGTGGAGGAGAAAGCCATGGAAGTGACGTTCACCCCGGAAGAGTACGAACTGGTCACGGAGATTCTGGAAGAACATCATCGGGAACTGCTGCGGGAGCTCTGCCGCACCGAACACCGCGAATTCAAGGCTGTATTGCGCCGCCGTGAGGAACTGCTCTCGGGCGTGCTGGATAAGCTGGCGAAATACGCTCCCGCCGCCTGAACTCACGACCTGCTCAGTACCATCAGAGTCAGGTCATCGCGAAGGGCGGCAGGACCGCGAAAAGCCTCCAGATCGTTGCGGCATTCACGCAGCAGAGTTCTGGCGGCTGCGCCGCAGCTACGTGCGGCGAGTTGGCTCAAACGCTCCGGCCCGTAAGGCGCGCCCGAAGCATCCTCAGCTTCGGTTAAGCCGTCGGTATAAAGCAAGAGAGTATCCCCGGGCTGCAACCGCAGGCGGCTGAGGGCAAATTCCTGACTGCAGAACATGCCCAGGGGAAGGCCGGTGGACGGCACCTCCCGAACTTTGCCGGCGCCGAGGTGGAGTGGAGGCAGATGGCCGGCATTGCAGAGTTCCACGTCACCGGAAGCGAGCGCGTGGCCACACACCAGGGTGGCATAGTGAGCCGCCAGGGTGGTTTCGCAGAAGGCGCGGCTGGCCTGGGTTACGAGCTCGCTTAGGGGCAGGCCGGCGGAAATCAGGGCGCGAAACAAAGCGTGCAGATTGGCCATCAGCATGGCGGCGGCAATGCCCTTGCCGGAGACGTCGCCCAGCATGAAATACAGACCGCGCACGCCGGCATCCACCAAGTCGCAATAGTCGCCGCTTACCAGGCCGGCGGGCTGGTAGTGATAGGAAATCTGCCAACCGCCGAGTACCGTGTCCTGCTTGGGCAGCAGTCCCTCCTGGATCTGCCGAGCCAGGCGCAGGTCGCGTTCCAGGGCGCGCTGGTCGGCGGGAGTGAGGTGGTCGAGGCAGAAGCAGGTCAGCGGATCGGCGGCCAGCCGCTCCGGTTCAATGGGATCGTGGCAAACCTGGCACAGCCCGTAGGCGCCGCTGTCCATCCGCTCCAGCGCCTGGTCCACCTGCTGCAACAAATCAACCAGCTGGGCATCTGATACCGATTCGGTGATTGACCTTTGCAGAGTGTGCCGCCGGTCGAGCAGTTGTTCGCGCAGAACGGGATCGAGGGAGGTAGCCATTTCCTTGCTCCGGTGTTCAAAACCAGCATACGCGAAGCGGGGGTGCGACAACCATCCGAAGCTTGCGCCGCAACCGGCGGTGGGTACAAACCGGGCGTGCCTTACGGGAAGCACCTGGACAGTGACCAAAGTTTGACCCAGCCAGTTGCCTCGGCCGTTTCCCTCCCGTCTCCACAATGTCGAGTCTATGAGCTTAACGAATATAGGGTTGGAACAGAGCCCAGGCTCCCGGCGGCGCCGCCGTGAAGGCCGCCGATTACTTCAGTTACTTTCGCCCGTTTCTCAAGGAAAAATACAATTCAGGCTAAGGAAGTGCTTTGGCCGGAAGTGGTTATCTGCTCTGCGCCAATCGCTTACTGTCGTTTTTGCAAATGAGGGCGATTGTCCCAGCACACCATAATGCGGCGCTCGACCCGGATCCGGTGGCAAATCCCGATCCAGATTACGAGTGTCGATTCACGCTTTCCTTTTGATGAGACCAGCGAAACGGTGGCCGTCAACGCGCACGG
>JBLMXE010000367.1:0-10595 GCA_050257615.1 Chlamydiota bacterium
TGGCGCCCCAAGTGGTGGGTGCGGTGATGCGCGCGCCGGAAGCGGTGACCTGCAGGTCGTAGGACTCATCTTCCCCCAGTTCGGGGTACTCCTTGCTGCCGTGCTCGGCGGCAATCACCAGAGTGGTGCCGGCGCCGTCGCTGGGCCGGATATTCAGCGGCATGCCCGTCTGTCGCGACAGCCGCTGCAGAAAACGTCCGGCGGCGGCTTGCAGGCGCGCCTCTTTATTTCCGGTAATCCCCACCGAAAAAGCCTGCGTAATGACTAACTGGCCGCTGCCCAGCCGCACGCTCTGGGGCATGGGCATGAGGTCAAGTTGGGGCTGTGGCTGCGCCGCAAGGGCCGAAACCAGCAAGAAGAGTGGGATGAGGGCAAGGGTCGGCTTGAGCATGTGGGACGGGATCTCCAGGTTCAGGCGGAACCGAGCAGAATATAGAAATTGTGCGTGGATGGGCAACAAAACTTCAGTCACCGCGGATGTTCGCGGAGTGACGCGAAGCAGCGCCGGAGGCGCGCCATAGGACGGAAGTCCTGGGTAAGGAATGGGCGAGACGATCCGAGCCCCGGAAGGGCGACACGAAAATGAGAACGATCGAAGCGCGGCGCCCCCTAGCGGTTGCATCCCGTGGGCTGCCAGCTCCTTCGAAGCAAACGCAACAAGTTACGTATCTACCGGAATTGGTTCCGATCCGCTCATCCGTGTGAATCTGCGGCGAAGAATCTGTTCCTCTGTGCTATGCCGCGCCGCCCACGATCTGGAAGAAGCGAATAATGCTCTCAATCCCGCGATAAAAATTGGGAATGTGAAACTTCTCATTGGGGGCGTGCAGGTTGTCGTCCGGCAACCCGAAGCCCATCATCACGCTGGGAATCTTCAACGCCTTCTCAAAATCCGCCACGATGGGAATGGAGCCGCCGGAGCGGATGTACACCGTATCCTTTTTAAACACCTCGTGCATGGCCTGTGCCGACGCCTTGATGTACTTGTTGTCGGTGCTGACCACGATGGGATCGGCGATACTCCACTGCTTGATTTTGACCTCAATGCCCTTGGGCACAATGGACTGCACAAAGTCGTTATACAGCTTCCAGATTTCGTCGGGCCGCTGGTCGGGCACCAGCCGCATGGACACTTTGGCATTGGCGCGCGCCGGAATCACCGTTTTGGCGCCGTAGCCGGTAAAGCCGCCGGGCATGCCGTGCACCTCCAGCGTGGGCCGCGCCCAAGTGCGGTAGATCACGGAGTAGCCAGGCTCGCCGGTCAGCACTTTGGAACCAACTTCGGTCTTGCGGTAGTGCTCTTCGTTAAACGGCAGGTGGTCCCAGGCCTTCAGTTCGTCTTTCGTGGGTTTCTCCACGCGATCGTAGAAGTGCGGGATGAGCACCTTGCCGCTCTCATCTTTCAGCTTGCTGATGATGCGCACCAGCGCCTCAAAGGGATTGGGCGCGGCCCCGCCATAGACGCCGGAGTGCAGGTCGGTCATGGGACCGCTGGCTTCCAGCTCGGTGTAGCACATGCCGCGCAGGCCGACGCACAGGCTGGGCGTCTCCGGGGCGAACATTTCCGTGTCCGAGACCAGGGCAAAATCCGATTTCAGACGTTCCGGGTGCTCGCGCACGAAGGCGGCAATGGATTCGCCGCCCACCTCCTCCTCGCCTTCGATGAGCAGGCGCACGTTCAGCGGCAGTTTGCCGTTGCCCGTCTTCATGAGCGCTTCCAGCGCCTTCAGGTGCATGTACATCTGGCCCTTGTCGTCCACTGCCCCGCGCGCGTAGATGTTCTGGTCGCGCTCGGTGGGATCGAAGGGCGGAGACTTCCACTCCTCTAGTGGATCGGGCGGCTGTACGTCGTAATGGCCATAGCAGAGCGCGGTGGGCTTGCCGGCGGCGTGCAGCCAGTCGCCATAGACCAGGGGATGGCCTTCGGTCTTGATGACCTCCACGTGCTCCAGCCCGATGCGCTTCATCTCCGTGGCCACAAAGTCGGCGGCGCGGCGCACGTCATCCTTGTGGTCGGGCAGGGTGCTCACGCTGGGAATGCGAAGCAGGTCCTTCAATTCGCTGAGAAAGCGCTGCTGGTTCTGGCGGGCGTAATCAACGGCGGCAGTGGACATAAGCCCTCCCCGGTTCAGAGTGATGGCGTTTCAACGACCCAAGAGTATACCCCGAAGGCCGCGGCCGCGCTGTGACCAGCGACCCAAAGCTACCTCCGAGACGCACAGATTACGGAGGAGATTTTGACCAAAGATTTCTTGGCGAACTCCGCGTCTCTGCGGTGAAAGGGTTTGACTTTAGACGGAATTAGCTGCCGAAACGTGCCGGCGAAAAGGCCGATACGTCGAACTCCGGTTTTGCACCGCGCACCACCTGGGTCATCAGCGCAGCCGTAATGGGGGTCAGCAGGATGCCGTCACGAAAATGCCCAGCAGCGACAAAGTAGCCGGGCAGGGAAGTGGCGCCCAGAATCGGCAGGTTGTCGGGCGTGCCGGGGCGCAGGCCGGCCCAAGCCTCCAACATGCGCGCCTGGCCCAGTTCCGGCGCCAGGTTGGCGGCGGCCTGGTGCAGACCCTGGATGGTATCGGCGTCGGTGCGCTTGTCAAAGCCGGCTTCTTCCACGGTGGCGCCGATAAGGATGCGTCCATCGCTGCGCGGCACCAGGTAGGCGCCCGGCCCGCGCACCACGTGACGCAGAAAGTCGCGTCGGGGGGCGATGATCGATAGCATTTGCCCCTTAACCGGGCGCGTGGGTAATGACGGCGCTCCCGCGATCTGGCCTGCCCAGGCGCCCGCGCAATTCACCACCACGGCGGCAGAGAAATGCGTTCGCGCCGTCTTCACCCCGCTCGCTCTTCCCTCGGACACCTGGATTTCGACCACCGGCGCGCCCGACGCGATTTCGATGCCCCGGTGCTTGGCGGCCTTCAGCGCGGCGGCGGTCAGAGCGCGCGGGTCCACGCTGGCTTCCGGCCAGAATTCCGCTCGGCGTCCTGCGCTGGCCAGGCAGGGCTCAAGCTTGGTCACTTGCTCAGGTTGCAACGGCTGGGCATCGCGGCATAACGACTGCCCGGCGCCGTCCAGGATGATGGAACCTTCCCGGCGCAGGTCCACATGCTGGCCGGACTCGTCCTCCAGTTCATGAATGAACTCGGGATACAGCTGAAAACTGGCCATGGCCAGGGAACGGAGTTTTTCCGGGGTGTGTGGATCGCAGTGCGCAAGCATGCCGGCAGCGGCATGCGAAGCCTCGCGTCCGGGTTCGTTGCGTTCCACGATCAAAATAGCAGCGCCGTGCTTACGCAACCCCAGCGCCAGCGACAGGCCGATGATGCCGCCGCCCACGATTGCCACGTCCCAGGTCTTCACGGCAGCATTGTAAATCGCGGCGGGGAAGCGGAGAGGGCAGGACTCAGGAGTGGGAAGTTGGGGAAGTTTCCAGTTTCGAGTTTCAAGTTTCCATCAAGGCAGAGCCGGCGCGAAACTTGAAACTGGAAACTCTATTGCGCTTCCGCCGCCGGCTTAGCTTGCGCGTCCGGTTCATCGTTGCGGCGCACGCCCACCAGCTTGGAGAACACCACCAGCCGCTGCGGCGCTGGACCAATGTAATAAGTGGGATAGCAGGTCAGCAACGTGAGCTGCGCGTCCGGCGTAGGCTGGATCACCGCGAGATCGTTGGGCGCGATCACCTTCTTACCTGTGACCTGGTAGCGGAACTGGCGCCCGGCACGCTGCACCAGAATATAGTCGCCCTGCTTGAGTTCGTGGATGTGACGAAAGAAGGTGTCGCGGTGGGCGGAGATTACCGAATTGCCGGTCTGACCGGGTTCGGGCGTGTCGGGCAGGTGGCCGGGACCCATCAGCAGGTCCTTGCGATTCACCCCTTCCACGACTACCGCGTCCAGTTTGATGCTGGGAATGGTGAGCCGGGTAAGGGTAGTAATCAGGCCGGCGGGCCGGGTGGGGAGTTGCAGGTTCTGCTGCTGCCATTGCTGGGTCAGCCGGCGCTGGGCCGCGAACATGGTGGCGTATTGCGATGCCACGTAGATCAGCAGCGCCACTCCCGCCATCATCAGCAACGACGGCCAGAAGCGCTTCAGGGGAACTTTCCGCATGGTCTCCTGCTCCTGACGGCCAGACCCCCAATAGGATGCGGGAAATCAGGGTACCGCAACCAGAGCTGGTACGTTCAATCTGAGTGGCAGCTAGCGGGTACGCATGGCGGAGGTAATTCCTCCGGCCAGCACCCCGAACCCAATCACCGCCAGCAGGGGAAGGGAACTGCTGGAGCCGGGGAGATTCTCATCGTCATCATTTTTGGCGGTCTTGGCGGGAACTGCGCCGTCCTGCCGAGCCCGCGACGAGCTATATGCGGTCGCCTCCGCAGGCGCAGGACGGCGTATCGGTTGCGCCCACAACAGCGCCACCAGCAGGCAAGCTATCCCGACCAGAAGGAATTGCCAGTAGCGTCTCATCCTTTGCACCGCCCCGTTACCTTCTGAGCCAACCCTGAGCACCTGATTACCAAATTTCGGATATGGGGTTCCGAGGCGCCAACTCACCTCAAAATGCGTCCCGGCTGCCAAGAGCCCTGATCAGAGCTCCTTGCGAGCTGTTCTGGGAACGACCCTCCACGGTTGCTTCTGGCAATTCAGGGGCCAATTCCCGCTCGCTTCGTATTCCTATGTTTGACACGGCTTCTTTTCTGCTCAACAATGCTGATATCCCCGAAAGCCGCGCGAAAGAGGCGATCATGTCCATCACCCCAGCCCCTACTCCGGAAATGCCGGATGAGGAGCGCCAGCGACAAGAACAAGAGCAACAGCAGCAGCAAGAGCAATATCAGCAGCCGCAGCAGTACCAGGAACCCTATCCGCAGCAGCAATATCAGCAGCCCTATCAGGAGCAGCCGCAATACCAGCAACCGCCCCAGTACCAGCAGCAATACCCTCCGCAGCCACCCTACCAGCCGCAACAGCCGCACTATCAGCAGCCGCAATACGTTCCTCCGGAAGTGCAGGCGGCGCGGCGCCAGAACACCGTCTGGAAGTGGGTAGTGTGGGTGTTCGCCCTCCTCTACGTCGCGGGGTCGGTCTATTTCATCCTCGAGCTGCGGGGAAGGCTGGAAAAGGTGGAGCACTCCTCCGAGTCTTTGCGGGGGGATGTACGCGAGCTGAACCATAAGCTGGGCGATGCCCAGGCAGATACTGACACACTGGCCTCACAGCTGGGCATTACCAAGAAGGAGCTGACCCGCCGCACCGCCGATTTGCAGCGCCAGCAGCGGGCGGCCGAACAGCGCCTTACCGAACAGCAAAAGCAGCAGATCAGCGCCGTCAGCGGCGATATCGCCGGCGTCAAGACGGAAGTGGGCGGGGTAAAGACTGACGTTGCCAGCACCCGCACCGATCTGGAGGCCACCAAAGCCAAGCTGGAGCGCGCCATTGGGGACCTGGGCGTGCAGAGCGGCCTGATCGCCCGCACCCGCGGCGACCTGGAAACCCTGAAGCACTCCGGCGACCGCAACTACTTTGAATTCACCCTGACCAAGGACAAAAAATTCACTCCGGTTTCCACCGTCAGCCTGCAGCTCAAGAAGGCCGACAAAAAGCACGGCCGCTTCACCCTCAACGTGCGTTCTGATGACCGGGTAATCGAGAAAAAGAACCGCAACGTGGACGAGCCCATCCAGTTCTACACCGGTCGCCAGCATTACCTTTACGAGATCGTGGTGTGGACGGTGGAAAAGAACAAGATCAGCGGCTATCTGAGTACGCCCAAGGCCGCGCCCCAGCCGGTGACCGCGAGCGCCAACTAAACCAGGAGATAGGAGTCGGTAGTCAGGAGTCAGTAACCCCCGGCAGCGGGGTTAACTGACTACTGACTATCCCCGCGTCGCACCCTGAACAAAATTGCTGTCTCCCGCGTCTTCACTCTGATATTGACATATCCCTCCCCCTCCCCTCAGATACCACTCAGTTCCACATACGAAAGAGGGGGGAGCCACCATGTATCCAGGCGGACGAGTGTTGATTGAAATTGTGGCGCGCACGGCCACTATTTATTTATTCGTGCTGTTAGGAGTGCGCCTGAGCGGCAAGCGCGAAGTCGGCCAGATGACGCCCTTCGACCTCACGCTGCTCCTTCTGCTCAGCAACGCGGTGCAGAACGCCATGACCGGTCCCGACAACTCGCTGGCCGGAGGGGTGTTCGCCGCCGCCACCCTGCTGGTCATGAATTACGGCGTAGCCGAAGCCTCCGGCATGAACCGCCGCTTCCGCAAGCTGGTGCAGGGCCAGCCCACACTGCTGGTGCACAACGGCAGCATTATGGAGGCGCACATGGCACGCGAGCACGTCACCGTGGACGAGTTGCAGCGCGCAATGCGCGAACACGGAATCAGCAGCGTTAAAGATGTCGCCCTGGCGGTGCTGGAGGTGGATGGCTCCATCAGTCTGCTCAAGTACGACGACGTTGATGCCAAGGCTCAGCCACACCCCCGCCTGCGATTTCTACAAAAACATCAGTAAGCGATGACAGGCTCAATGCGGAAGTCATAGCATCCGGCTTCGGTGTCGCGCACGTGTACATAGTGAACGCCAGGCAAGGCCAGCACGCGCTCGAGCGCCTCATCTACATCGCCGTTCTTCACGTAATCTTGCGCCAGCAGCCGCCTCCGTTCCCCGTAGCCGTTTAGCGTGAGGCGATGCGAGCGCATGTCGGGAGGAAATCCGGAATCCTCCGGGTAGCGCTCGCAGGCATCGGCGTGAATAAACACCGGCCCAGGCAGCGGCAGGTCCTCCACCCCGTCGAAGGCATCCCAGGTGAACAGGATGCGCTTTTCCTGCCCCACACGAAACGTGCGCAGGCAGTGGCGGCACGGTCCGTAGCCGCTCGCAACCTCAATATGGGCGGGATGACCGTACTTGGGCGACTGCAGTTTTTCCCGGACCTCTTCCGCGGCCCGGCTGGGAATCGCGATCACTCGAAAGGAACTCATCTCTTTGCTCCGTTTGCTGGAGGGAGTGTGCTCCGCCACACCACCCGCAGCCATCCGGATCTTGCTGTTGAACCAAAAGTCGCGACGGGACGCCCTTGGCTGAACCTACCCGGCTGTTTCAGGAGTGCATTTGCTATTTCGGAAACGAAATTCCTCCCCAGGAAATTAGCCATCGGCGGCGCCTTGTGGCTCAGCCATTTCGGGCATGGCAGAAAATGACTGCTTTTTGTCATTGCTGCCACCCCTTCCCCTGGCTACCATCGCCTCATGCCGAAAGTAGACGTTTTGCCGTCCGCGGCTCGAAGTCCCCGGACCATCGTCTTTCTTGCTGCCCCGGGCACACAGATTCTCGACGTGACCGGCCCCTTCCAGATCTTTGTTCGGGCCACCGAAATCCATCTTCGCGAACATCCTTCCCAGCAGCCGCCTTACAACGTCGTGCTGGTCAGCACCACGCGCCACAAGCCGGTCGCCACCAGTTGCGGATTGGTGCTGACCGCAAGCGAAACTTTTTGCAGCCTGCGCGGTCCCGTGGATACTCTGCTGGTGGCCGGCGGCAGAGGCCTGGAGAAGGCGGCGCGCGATTCGGAGCTGCTGGCCTGGCTGCGCGTCTACGCCCCCCGCGTGCGCCGCATCGGCTCCATTTGCACCGGCGCCTTCCTGCTGGCATCCGTCGGGCTCCTGGACGGCAAGCGGGTTACGACTCACTGGCAGTGGACGGCCGAACTTGCCCAGCGCTGTCCCGGCGCCACCGTCGATCCTGATCCCATCTACATTCGCGATGGAAACACCTACACCAGCGCCGGCATCACCGCCGGCATGGACCTGGCCCTCGCCCTGGTCGAGGAAGACCTGGGTTCGCCGCTGGCCCTGAAAGTGGCCCGCGAAATGGTCCTTTTTTTACGGCGTCCCGGAGGCCAATCGCAGTTCAGCGCCGCCATGTCTCTGCAGGCTTCCGACCGCAAGCAGATCCAAGAGCTGCGTGCCTGGGCCTTCGATCACCTGGACCACGAGCTGACTGTAGAGAAGCTGGCCGTCCAGGCGGGCATGAGTTCGCGCCACTTTGCCCGCGTGTTCCTGAAAGAAACAGGAATAACCCCCGCGCGTTTTATCGAGCGCTTGCGCGTGGAAGCCGCCCGGCGGCGGCTGGAAGAATCGCGCGACAAGCTGGAAAAGATTGCCCGCGATTGTGGCTTCGGCTCGCTTTCCAGCCTGCGCCGCTCTTTTCTTCGCGTGCTTCACGTTCCGCCTGCCGACTACCGCAGCCGTTTTGCCGGCCCGGGAGCAAACTGATTCGGAGAGTTGTGAAAAGGAAACGATATGATAAAAAAAAGCGCGATACTTGCGATTGTGGTTCTTGCCGCGGTGATTGTATCCTTCCGCCTGCGCCGCCACGCCGCACCCGTGGAGGTGAAGGCGGAGGTTCGTACTGCCCAGCAGGACCAACCCGCAAGCCTTTCCAATCCGTTGACGCCGCCCACAAAAGGCAGCATCCCGGTCGCCTTCCTTCTTTCCGACGGTGCGGTAATGATTGACTTCAGCGGACCCTGGGAGGTTTTTCAGGACGTTAACGTTCCCGGCCGCGCCAGCGCTCCCTTCAGCCTGTACACGGTCGCCGCCACCGCCAAACCGGTCCGCGCCAGCGGCGGCATGAAGATTGTTCCCGATTATACCTTCGCCAATGCTCCTGTCCCCAGGATCCTTGTCATTCCCGCGCAGAGCGACCCCAGCCCGGCCACCAAAGCGTGGATTCGCAAAGTTGCCAAGAGCGCCGATGTGGTCATGTCGGTGTGCACCGGGGCTTTTGTGCTGGCCGATACAGGCTTGCTCTCCGGCAAGCCTGCCACGACTCATCACAGCGCTTACGTGCGCCTGGCCCGCCAGTTTCCCGATATTCAGGTGAAGCGCGGAGCCCGCTTCACCGAAGCTGGCAACCTGGCCACTTCCGGCGGGCTCAGCTCCGGCATTGATCTTGCCTTGCACGTGGTGGAGCGCTACTTTGGGCGTGAAGTGGCCCGCCAGACCGCCTACGACATGGAATATCAGGGAGAAGGCTGGATGAATCCCGATTCCAACGCCGTCTACGCCCAGGCGTTTACCCAAAGCGATGAGCGTCCTGCCTGCCCTGTTTGCCGCATGGCGGTTGATCCCGCAACCGCGCCCAAATCCGTTTACAACGGTAAAACCTACTATTTCTGTTCCGGAAATCACAAGCAGCAGTTCGATGCCGGCCCGGGACAATTCGTAGAAGCTTCTGCCAGCCATCAGTAGGGGACAGTCTGCCTCTCCCAACGAAAGGCACGACCG
Source organism: Chlamydiota bacterium (assembly GCA_050257615.1). Classification (GTDB taxonomy): domain Bacteria; phylum Acidobacteriota; class Terriglobia; order Terriglobales; family Acidobacteriaceae; genus JAICWP01. The sequence continues at coordinate 9,302 of JBLMXE010000367.1, forward strand.
GGAGGGAACTGCCGGCTAGCGTCGCTTCAGCGACTCGAGCTCCTCTAGCGTGCGCGGCCAATCCGAACCCAGCAAGCGCGACAGGCTTCGGTCTGCCAGGACTCTTCCGCCGGTCTGGCAGCGTGCGCAATAGTTGGTTTCATTGTCGGCGTAGCGAATGCGCTGAATCTTTTCGCCACACCTGGGACACGGCTTGCCATAGCGCCCGTGAACCGCCATACCCTCGCGGAAGGCAGTCACCTTTTCGGGAAACCCGGCCTCGGATTCCGCCTGCAGCCGGTCCATCCATAGTCGGAGAGTGTCGCGCGTCGCCGCGAACAGGCGCTCCCACTCCTCCTGCTTAAGTTTGTGAGTCTGGGCGATGGGAGATAACCGAGCGGCGTGCAGGATTTCATCCGAATACGCGTTGCCGATGCCGCTGAGTATGCGCGGATCGGTGAGTGCCCTCTTTAGCGTGCGGTTTTCCGCCGTCAGCGCCTTGCGAAACGAATCAAAATCGCTCGCCAGGACTTCGATTCCGCCTGGATCCACGGCCCGCAATGCCTCCTCCCCGCGGAAGAGGTGGAGCGAGGCGCGGTGCTTGCTGCCGGCTTCCGTGAGCACCAGCGAGCCATTGGGAAAGTCGAAAGCTGCCAGGCTCTGCCGCCCCGCCAATTTTGCTCCCCGCGCGCGCCAGTGCAGTCGGCCGGCAATCATCAGGTGCAGCACCAGCCAGAGATCGCCATCCATTCCTATCGCAATTCGTTTTCCGATGCGGCGCAGCTCGCGCACCAAGCGTCCTTCTGCCTCGCTCACCGGCGGTTGCGCGGTACGCAGCAGAAAAGGACTCGCCAGGCGCACTTGCTGGAGCGGTTGTCCCAAGACGCGTGTTTCCAGCGCGCTGATGTACGCGGTAATGTCCGGCAGTTCCGGCATACTCTCAACCCATTGGTTAATGTTTCGGAAGGGCGCGGCTTCAGCCCCTGAGGGTAGCAGGCTGCTCGCAACTCTCAATCAGGAGGTCACGCATGCTATTAAGATAGACCCATGGCCGGCGTTCGCGTGGACAAGTGGCTGTGGGCCGCCAGATTCTTCAAGACACGCAGCCAGGCGGCGCGCGCCTGTGAGCTGGGCAGGATTCAATCCCACAATCAACCGGTAAAGCCGGCGCGCGAGGTTCACATCGGCGACCTGCTGCAGATCAGGACCGAGGGCGGCGATTTTGAAGTGGAGGTGTTGCTTCTTAGCGAGGTCCGCGGCCCCGCCTCGGTGGCTCAAACCCTCTACCGTGAAACCGAAGCCAGCCGCGAATTGC
>JBLMXE010000368.1:0-6382 GCA_050257615.1 Chlamydiota bacterium
CCTGAATTCAGGCCGAGCGCGTGCTAGAATGGAGGGAGCAGCACGCCGTTACGATGCTTCCTGACATCCAGAGGCTCATCGAGCTCCAGCAGACCGACCGCGAGATCCAGCGCCTGCAGGACGAAGTCGCCGCCCTTCCCCGCCGTGTGGCCGAAATTGAAGCCAAGCTGGCCAGCACCAAAGCGCAAGTAGAGCGCGCCCGGGCCACTATCAAGGCCGACGAAACCAACCGCCGCAAGCTGGAAATGGACATCCAGTCTCTGCAGCAGAAGATCTCCAAGTACCGCGACCAGTCCCTTGAGGTCAAGACCAATGACCAATACAAGGCCCTGATGCACGAGGTCAACTTTGCCGAGCAGGAGATCCGCATTATCGAGGACAAGATCCTGGAAGGCATGCTGGATGTGGAAGAAAACGAGAAGAAGCTGAAGGTGGCGGAGGCTGAGCTAAAGGCGGAAACGTTGGAAATCGAGAAGGAGAAAGCCGAGGCTCGGCGGCGGACTGCGGAGGACGAAGCCCAGCTTGCCACTTTGACCCGGCAGCGGGATCAACTGCGCGGCGCCATTGCCAGTGATCTACTGCGTCACTATGACCGCGTCCTGAAGCTGCGCCGGACCGCCTTGGCCGAGGCTCGCGACCACAAGTGCGCCGCCTGCCAGGTCATGCTTCGTCCTCAGGTGTACAACGACGTGCGCACCAACGAGCAGATCATCATTTGCGATTCCTGCCAGCGGATCCTCTACTACGTAGCCCCTGCCGAGGGCGAGTCGGCGGCTGCTCCTCCTTCAGAGAACCACGCCCAAGCTCCTGCTGCACAATAGGTTAGCAGTTTATTGCCACCCCAGCTTACCCTTGGCCAAATAGGCGCTGTACGGTTGGGAGGACGCGAACTCTTGCATTGCCGGGGGGATTGTCCCAAAATGGGCCCCACGGTACCAGCCAGTGGCCACCCTCCCCAAACCGCGATACCCCTCTCGCCGAGTTGGCGCGCAGGTTTGGCCTGCCTCGAGAATTCATCGCGTCCCAGCCAAGGAGCCGGTAGTCTCCGCCAGTTCGTCGTTACTTGGTCTGCAGGCACGAGCCCCGGTGTTGCCTGCAGAACCAGTGGCGCCGGAGCCCGGGGCGATTGCTCTTCTGTCGCACCGATTCGAGCAGCTGAAGAAGCTGCTGCGCCGGCTTGGGCGGTGGTGGATGGCTGCTGACTTTCACCGGTGTCAGCTGCCGGTCCTGGTGCTGGCCTTGGGCGTGTGGGCCATAAGCGCCCGGGCGGCATGGCAGAGCCAGGAATCGGGGACTCCCTGGTTGCGCCAGAGTATTTCCCAGATGCGGGAGGCTCAGGCACGTGCGGCCATGAGTTCCTCTTCTGCGGCAGTTGACAGAGTCACCCCTGCGGCTCCAACTCGTTCTGCGAGTACTTCGGCCGAATCTCAATCCCCCAGTCCAGTGAGCGCGCGGCCAGCGGCGGCGCTTGAGAGAACGGGGCAGAAATCGGGTGGCAACTTCGCGGACAGGCTGTTGACCTCCATTGATTCCCTTTTTGACCCTGAGCCTACTACTCCGGAAAAGGTAGAGGGTAACCCGCGAAGACGTGTGTGGGTGGACTTAAAGACTGGTCTCTACTATTGCCCTGGCGCTGATTACTATGGCTTTGGTGGGCGGGACCGGGGCAAGGTCATGTCGCAAAGAGCCGCGGAATACGATTACTTCCAGTCTGCCAGCGGCGCCCCCTGCGAGTAATGCAGTTTCAAAGTTTCCAGTTTCCAGCTTTAAGTTTCCCGGATACGAGCGGCTTTTTGCAGCCGGTATGAAAGCGTGCCGGGGTGTGAAAGCGTGCGGCTTCAGCCGCACGAAAACCAGTCCAAGAGAGATTGGGCTTCAGCCCCCGTGCGGACACCTCCCGCGGACTGTAGGCCGCTCGGAGTGAAGAACTCAGCGTGCTCGGCGTCCTCGGCGGTGAAAGCATTTAGTATGTTGCCGTGGCTTCCAAAGGGGAGGAACAAGTCGTCATCAGCGCGCGAGGCGTGGCGCGGCTGCGGGCGGGACATGTCTGGGTGTACCGCTCTGACGTGGTTTCGGCTGACGGAATCGCACCCGGGGCGCTGGTCCGTGTAGTGGATGAACGCGGTCGCGCCCACGGCAGCGCCCTCTACAGCAGCGCCTCCCAGATCGCCATCCGCATGCTCGCCCCGGGGCCGGTAAACGACCTCTCTGCGCTCATCCGCGAGCGCCTGCTGGCCGCCATTCGCTACCGCGAGTTGGTGGTGAGCGACAGCGATGCCTGCCGCCTGGTCTTCAGCGAAGCCGACTTCCTTCCCGGCCTGATTGTGGACCGCTACAACGATGTGCTTACGGTGCAAGCGCTCACCCAGGCGATGGACAGCGAGGCCGCCCGGCAGGCAGTGATCTCCACGCTGGTTGAGGAGATTTCCCCCGCGGGCATTGTGGAGCGTGTGGAAGGACGGGTGCGCGAGTTGGAGCAGCTGCCCGCACGGGACAACGCCTTGCTGGCAGGCGAAAAGGCGGACACGGTCTTCACCATGAATGGCCTGCGCTTTCAATATCGCGGGCTGGAAGGGCAAAAGACCGGTGCCTTCCTTGACCAGCGGGAAAATTATGCGGCGGCCGCGCGCTACGCCCACGGCGAGGCCTTGGATGTTTTCTGCTACCAGGGCGGGTTTGCCCTGCACCTGGCCGGAACATGCTCACAGGTGACCGGCGTGGACAGTTCGCGAGCTGCGCTGGAGGCGGCGGAGCAGAATGCAGCCTTGAACCAGCCTGCCTGTGAGATCGAGTGGATTGAGGGCAACGCCTTCGACCTGCTCAAGGACTATTCCGAGGCGGGGCGGCAATACGGCACCATCGTTCTGGACCCGCCCGCCTTTGCGCGCTCCCGCAAAACACTGGAAACGGCTCTGCGGGGCTACAAGGAGCTGAACCTGCGAGCCCTTAAGATGTTGCGTCCGGAGGGCGTGCTGGTGACCTGTTCCTGCTCCTACCACGTCAACGAGGCGGATTTTCTGCAGGTTGTGGCGGCAGCCGCCCTGGATGCCCGCCGCACCCTGCGCCTGATCGAGAAGCGCGGCCAGGCTCGCGACCACCCCGTACTGCTGGGAGTGCCGGAAACTTCCTACCTGAAGTGTCTGATTTTTCGGTTAGCTGCATAGCGGGCTAGGGGAACCGACGGCCAGTCCTGCATAACCTCGTGGAGCTGGCGTGTGGGGGCAACGCTTTCCCGTACCTGTCGAATCTCTAAGTATATGTTTAACAGATATTTAGCTTACGCCAGGAGGGCGCAAATCTCTATTGACATTACTACGCTCATATTTTATGATTGTGTTTAACTAAATACTGCATCCAATGCAGTAGATCGCAGGACAAGAAGCCTGCGAAGGAAATTTTCAATTAGTGGAGGAGATTGATCATGACTCTATTGACTCGTTGGGACCCCTTTCGTGAGTTGGCGACGGTGCAAGACCGCATGAATCGCCTGTTCCAGGACAGTTTTGGCACGGGCCGGGAAGAGGGGCTTACCACCGCTGCCTTTGCCCCTGCCGTGGACATTTACGAGGACGAGCACAACATCACCCTGAAGGTGGAAGTTCCCGGGATTGAGGAGAAGGATATTGATGTCCGACTGGAGAACAACACCCTGACCATCCGGGGCGAGCGCAAATTCGAAAAGGAAGAGAAGGAAGAGAACTACCGCCGGGTGGAGCGGCAGTATGGCGCATTCTCCCGTTCCTTCACTCTGCCCAACGTGGTGGACACGGAAAACGTGCAAGCCAACTACGATAAGGGCGTGCTTGAGGTCCGTTTGGCCAAGAAGGCGGAAGCCAAGCCCAAGCAGATCAAAGTGAGCGTGGGCGGGGAGAAGAAGCTGGAAGCCAAGGGCGCGGGGAAGGCAGCGTAAGCTGCTGAGCCTCGCTCGGTCGGGCGCGATTCAGACGGGAGGCGGGCTTTGATTCCGTCTCCCGTTATTTGCATCAACAATAAGCAGTCAGCACTCAGCAGTCAGCATTCAGCCGTGAAATGAATGCTGTGCTGCCTTCCAGGATTGCCTTAGAGTTTTCACTGGCTGAACGCTGAGAGCCGATAGCTGAAAGCTGGGGTTTCTATGCCAATTCGTTGGGACAAATTTACGGTGAAGGCACAGGAGGGGGTGCAGCGCGCCGGCGAACTCGCCTCCGAATACGGCAACCCTGAGGTGCTGCCGTTGCACGTGCTGATCGCTCTGCTGGAGGACCGCGAAGGCATTGTTCCGCCGGTGCTGGAGAAGATCGGCGCCGGGCCGCAGGCAGTTTTGGCCGAAGCGCAGCGCGAATTGCAGCGCATGCCCAAAGTGTCGGGGGGCGGCGCAACGCAGGCCACCATGTCTTCTGCGCTGAGCCAGATTCTGGACCAGGCTTTCAAGGAGGCCGACAACTTCAAGGATGAGTACGTCTCCACCGAGCACCTGCTGCTGGCCATGACCAAAGAGCCGCGCGGCTCCGATTACGAGCGCGCCGCGGCCACCATCCTGGCGCGTCATGGCGCGACTCGCGACGCCATTCTTAAGGCGCTTACCGCGATCCGCGGATCGCAGAAGGTGACCGACCAGAATCCCGAAGCTAAGTACCAGGCGCTGGAGCGCTATGCCCGCGACCTGACCGAGCTGGCGCGCCGGGGCAAGCTCGATCCCGTGATCGGGCGCGATGAGGAGATCCGGCGCGTAGTGCAGGTGCTTTCCCGCCGCACCAAGAACAATCCCGTGCTCATCGGCGAGCCGGGCGTAGGCAAAACCGCCATTGTGGAAGGCCTGGCGCAGCGCATTATTTCCGGCGACGTGCCCGAAGTACTGAAGAACAAGCGCGTGGTCGGGCTCGACCTGGGGGCTATGCTGGCCGGGGCCAAGTACCGCGGCGAATTCGAGGACCGGCTGAAGGCGGTACTTAAGGAAATTGAGGATTCGCAGGGCCAGATCATCCTGTTCATAGATGAACTGCACACGCTAGTGGGCGCAGGCGCGGCCGAAGGCGCCATTGACGCCTCCAACATGCTCAAGCCGGCGCTGGCCCGCGGCGAGTTGCGCGCCATCGGCGCCACCACGCTCAACGAATACCGCAAGTACATCGAGAAGGACGCCGCCCTGGAGCGCCGTTTCCAGATCGTGTACGTGGGCGAGCCCAACGTGGAGGACACGATCGCCATCCTGCGCGGCCTGAAGGAACGCTATGAGGTGCACCACGGCGTGCGCATCAAGGATTCAGCCATTGTGGCCGCGGCCACACTCTCGCATCGCTACATTTCCGACCGTTTTCTGCCCGATAAGGCCATTGACCTGATTGACGAGGCGGCAGCTTCCCTGCGCATCCAGATTGATTCCATGCCCACGGAAATTGACCAGCTGGAGCGGCGGGCTACACAACTGCAGATCGAGAAGCAGGCGCTGATGAGGGAGGATGATCCCAACTCGCGGGAGCGCCTTTCAGCCGTGGAGAAGGAGCTGGCACAGATCCGCGAGCAGTCCAGTGCTCTGAAGGCACGCTGGAAGCAGGAGAAGGAATCCATCAACCGTGTGCGGGAGCTGAAGGAGAAGATCGAACAGCTGAAGCTGGAGGTGCAGACAGCCACGCGCAAGGGCGACTTCAATCGCGCTTCCGAAATCCAATATGGCGAGCTGCCTCGCATGCAGGCGGAGTTGGACAAGCTCAATTCCCAAATGGACGGAAAGGCCGCGGGCGAGGGCGCCCGCGCCACAAAAGGTGTGCCTTCAAGAATGCTGAAAGAAGAAGTGGATGAGGAAGATGTGGCGCGTATCGTCTCCAAGTGGACGGGCATTCCCGTTTCCAAGATGCTGGAGGGCGAAGTCAAGAAGCTGGTCACCATGGAGGAGCGGCTGCGCGGCCGTGTAGTCGGCCAGGATGCGGCCCTGGAGCGGGTTGCCAATGCCATTCGGCGTTCCCGCGCCGGGCTGAGCGATCCGCGCCGTCCTATCGGCTCGTTCATCTTCCTGGGTCCCACCGGTGTGGGCAAAACGGAGCTAGCGCGTGCTCTGGCCGAATTCCTCTTTGATGACGAGCACGCCATGGTGCGCATTGATATGTCGGAATACATGGAGCGGCACGCGGTGGCGCGGCTGATCGGCGCGCCTCCCGGCTACGTCGGCTACGAGGAGGGCGGCTACCTCACGGAAGCCGTGCGCCGCAAGCCGTACAGCGTGATCCTGCTCGACGAGGTCGAGAAGGCGCACCCGGACGTCTTCAACGTGCTGCTGCAGGTGATGGACGACGGGCGCCTGACGGACGGTCAGGGCCGCACGGTCGACTTCAAGAACACCGTGGTGATCATGACGTCCAACGTCGGCAGCCAGGAGATCGGCGCCTTCGCCGGCCGCCCCGGCGGC
>JBLMXE010000369.1:0-13555 GCA_050257615.1 Chlamydiota bacterium
CAACCCGTCGCGTAGGCGTAGTGCTCTTCCAGTTGGGTGGACCCGACACACTGGAAGCGATTGAACCTTTTCTTTACAACCTTTTTTGCGATCCCGACATAATTGATTTTCCCTTCGCGCGAGTGGGGCGCAAGGCGCTGGCCAAGCTGATTTCGACGACGCGAGCGCGAAAAGTAGAACATCATTACGCGGTGATCGGCGGCGGATCCCCTATCCGCAAACACACCGAGGCACAGGCCCGGGCGCTGGAGGAGCGGCTGGCGGAAGCGGGAATTGACGTCACCTGCGTGGTGGCCATGCGCTACTGGCATCCGTTCACCGCAGAGGCGATCGCCAAACTGGAACAAGCGGCGGTGGAAGAGATTGTGCTCCTGCCTCTGTATCCGCAATATTCGGCCACCACCACGGGCAGCAGCCTGAATGAGTGGAGGCGGTGTTTTCAGGATTCCCCGGTTCCGGTACATTGCGTGCGGGATTTCTATCGCCATCCGACCTATCTGGAGGCGGTGGTGGAAAAGGTGGAGGAGGCGCTGGACCGGTTTCCCTGTCCGCAGGAGGCCACGCTGGTGTTCAGCGCTCACAGCGTGCCGATTGCGGTAGTGGACAAGGGCGATCCCTACCAGAAGCATATCGAAGAAACGGTGGAACTGGTGATGGAGCGTGGTGGGTTCCGGAATCGCCACCGGCTCTGCTACCAGAGCAAGGTGGGGGCCAGCAAATGGCTGCAACCTTCGCTGCGCGCCACGCTGCAGGAGCTGGCGCGTGAGGGGGTGCGGCAGGTCTGTGTGGTGCCGATTTCCTTCGTATCCGACCACGTGGAAACCCTGGGCGAGGTGGACCACGAAGCGCGGGAACAGGCGGCGCGGTTGGGTATAACGCAGTTCGAGATGTCCGCGGGGTTAAACGATTCGCCGACTTTCATTGCCGCGCTGGCAGAACTGGTAGCGGCGGCTATGGGAATTCCGCAGTGCGGCCAGAGCAACACCGAGCGCCTGGTGGCGGCGGACTGAGAGGGTAAGCCGCGGAGCAGCGGGCATTACCGCAAAGTGGGGTAAGAATCAATGGCAGATGAGCAATCCAAATCGGCGGGAGGGATGCTTGGACATCTCCCTCCCTGGCCGCGCAAACCGCTGAACAACTCAGTAATCGCCATGGAGCAGGCGTACCGGCAGCGGAAAGGGCTGCCTACGCTGAGCGACGCGGAAGTGGAGGCTTTGAAGGCGGGCGTGCCCATGCCGTGGGAAGGAGACGGCACGGGGGCCAGCGCAGCGCCGGCGACGACCACCACCGCACCCGCAGCCCAAGCAGCCGCACCACCAGCGCCGGCGGCGGTGGCCGTGGCGGAGCCGCCGAGCGGGGCTTCCGCAGGCATGACGGAAACAGTGAAAGCGCTGCTGGCCTCGTATCCCAAATGGAACAAGTCCTCGGTGGCAGCCGAACAGGCGCGCCGGAAACGCAAAGGACTGCCGCTGTTGAGCGATGCCGAGATGGCGGCGTTGGCTGGCGAAGCCCCGGCAGCGGCACCGGCAGCAGCTCCGGTGGCGGCGGCGGCCGCAGCCCCGGCCAGGGCAGCAGTTGCGGCACGAGCGGCGGTGGCAGCGCCAACAGGACCGCCTCCGGTGACCCGCCAGGGCGCCGCGGTGCGCTACGTGGGGACTCCGGCGGTGGGGACGTCTAAAGCGGCGGCCGCGGGTGGAGTAGCCACGGCCGGGCCGGAGGACACCGATATTGACCGGGTACGCCGGCGCTTCGTGTGGAGCTGCGTCGGCGCATTTCTGGGCGCATGGTTCATCGCCTTTTTCCGGTTCTTCCTGCCGCGGACCTTGTTTGAACCGAGCACGGTGTTCAAGATCGGAGCTCCTTCCGACTACGCCCTGGGCATAGACGAGAAGTGGCTGCAGAAATTCCGCATCTGGGTGGATCGCCGGCCGGACCGCCTGTTCATTATTTACGCGCGCTGCACGCACCTGGGCTGCACGCCCGACTGGAAGCCGGCGGAACACAAATTCAAGTGCCCCTGCCACGGCAGCGGCTACGACGATGAAGGAATCAATTTCGAGGGTCCGGCGCCGCGGCCCATGGACCGGGCGCACATTGAGATCGCGCCCGACGGGCAGATCCTGGTGGATACCTCGCACCTGTACTCGTGGCCCAAAGGCCAGCCTAGCCAGTTCAACGATCCGGGAGCGTTCATCCCGGTGTAAGCGCAAGGTCCTTCAACTCGCGCTCGCCGCGCAAACGCGGCTGGCGCTTCGCTCAGGATGACACAGCCGGCGAGATGCCGGCGCAACAAGGGGCAATATGGCTGAAGACAACAATCAGAATGGCCAGAACGGGAACGGCAGCAACGGCAGCCAGAATGGCGGCGGAGTAAAGCTGCTGTCGAAGATGCGCACCAAGGTAGTGGCGGGCGTCAAGGAAGACGTTCAGCTGCTCAAGGCGGATCTGCCGGCCAAGGCCAGGGAACAGGTGGAACTGGTCAAGGACCCGACCAAGACCCAGGTTTACACCTCGATTTTCCGCCACAAGCACGACGACACCCCGCGCAACCGCGCGCTGGGCGTGCTGTCGAACGTGTTCCTGCACCTGCACCCAGCCAAGATCAACCGCGATTCGGTGCGCTACAGCTACACCTGGGGCATGGGCGGCATCACCTTCTACCTATTTATCGTGCTCACCTTCACGGGCGTGCTGCTGATGTTCTATTACCACCCGGAAAAGGTGCAGGCCTTCCGCGACGTGCTCTACCTGGAGCACGATGTTCCATTCGGGAAGCTGCTGCGTAACATGCACCGCTGGGCGGCCCACCTGATGGTGATCGCGGTGTGGCTGCATATGTACCGCGTGTTCCTCACCGGCTCGTATAAGAAGCCGCGCGAATTCAACTGGAACGTGGGCGTGATCCTGCTGGTGCTGACCCTGCTGCTCTCCTTCACCGGCTACCTGCTGCCCGACGATCAGCTGGGCTTCTGGGCGGTGACCGTGGGAACCAACATGGCGCGGGCCACGCCGCTGCTGGGCAACGAAGGGCCTTTGGGCCACCAGTTGGGGATGACGCCCTACAACGACATACGCTTCGGGCTGCTGGGCGGCTCCATTGTGGATGCCAATGCGCTGCTGCGTTCCTACATCTGGCACTGCATCGGCATTCCCATTGTGGCCTCGATTTTCATGATCGTGCACTTCTGGCGGGTAAGAAAAGATGGCGGCATCTCCGGGCCGGCGCCGGTGATGCTGGAGTCGGAAGTGAAGGAACCGCGCGGCGCGAAGGCGGCGCACGCATAAGAAGCTGGCTGGCTAGCTTGCTAGCTGACTGGCTAGTCAGCTAGCAACCAGGGTTTAGCTAGTCAGCCAGACAGCTAGTCAGCTGCTTTTGGAGGTTCTATGGATTGGCATCAGCTGTGGGAAATCGCATCCGCACCTGACAATGTGCCTATCGTGGCGCTGGTTCCACTGCTCATTTTTTACACCGTGCTGGCGGTGAAGCAGGCGCGCGCCAATGACAAGCTGATCACGGAACTGGAAGCCAATCCGCAGGAAGCCAAGACGCGCTACCGCAAGACCTGGCCCTTCAAGCCCGGGTGGGCGAAAGAAGTGCACGTGTGGCCGTTCCTGCTGCGGGTGGAATTCCTGGCCGCTATTATCATAACCGCCGTCCTGATGGTGTGGTCCATCACGCTGAACGCGCCACTGGAGGAGCCTTCCAACCCCAACGTCACCATGAACCCAGCCAAAGCGCCCTGGTACTTTCTGGGCCTGCAGGAAATGCTGGTGTACTTCGATCCCTGGATCGCGGGCGTGGTCATGCCCACACTGATCATCGTGGGGCTGATGGTGGTTCCCTACATTGACACCAACCCGCTGGGCAACGGGTACTACACGCTGCGGCAGCGTCGTTTCTCAATCGGGACATTCGCCTTCGGCTTCCTGTTTCTGTGGGTGACCATGATCCTGATCGGGACTTTCATTCGCGGGCCCGGCTGGCAGTGGTTCTGGCCGGGGCAGACCTGGGACCACAGCCGGCTGATTTACGAGGTGAACCGCGACCTGCCGGACCTGTTCGGGATCACATCGAACCTGGGCAAGGCGGTGTTCGGGGGCGCGGTGGTGGGCGGCTATTACCTGCTGGGCGGGTTCATTGTGTTCGCGTTCTTCCGGCGCTATCAGCCGAAGGACTACCGGCGCATGAGCCTGCTGCAGTATTCCATCATGGTGTTCTTCCTGCTGACCATGGTCGGGTTGCCGATCAAGATGATCATCAGGCACGCCATGCACATTAAATACGTGTGGATAACGCCGTACTTCAACATCTGAGGAGGCGACGGTGCCGGAGCTACCCACGCCTGACGATGATCCGATAACCAGCAAGTCATACGCGCTGTACTACGCCGTGGCCACCGCCGTGCTCGTCGCGTCTCTGTTCTGGGCGATGTGGGACGAGGCCTACGGGCAGCGGCCGTGGAAGCGGTACCAGGAAGTGTTCAAGCAGCGCTACAGCGCCTTCCTGAAGGCGGCGAGGGCGAAGTCGAGCCAGTCGCAAAAGCAGGTGGAGTCCAGCGCCGATTACCAGAAACTGGAGCAGCAGTACAAGCAGGCGATGGAGCAGGCCAAACCCCAGATCACAAAACTGAATCAGCGGATCAGCGACCTGGGGGCGCAGATTCTGGCGGTGCAGAACGTGTTCACCGATAAGCGCGCCTACGTGAGCGCGGTCACTTACGACATCGAGACCGACACCAGGCCTTCCTCCAAGCGCAGCAAGCAGCGCAACCTGGCGAAGTGGGAACAGCAGTTGTTCACAGTGGTATTTCCGGACGGGAGCAGGAAGAAGTACACCTTCGCACAACTGGAAGCGGAATACAACGGACTAAAGGACCAGCGCACCGAAGCGAATAGCGAATTGGGCGACCTGCTCAAACCCATCACTGCCATCAACACGGAAATGCAGCAGTACGTCACCAATCACATGGTCACGCTGACGCCGTCGCAGGTGACGGGGCTAGAGAACAAGGTGGAGGAGCTTTCGCCCGCGATTCATCAGATCGTGATTCCCGACCCGCGCAACAGCGGGAATCCGATCATGGTGGACCGCTGCGAGTCGTGCCATTTGGGCATACGCGAGCCGCTGAAGCTGACCGCGGCGGAGATGGCGGCGCCGGGGCAGAAGCCGGACGAGTACGCGCGCGCGTTCGTCAGCCATCCCGACGAGGAACTGCTCAAGATTCACGATCCGGAACAGTTCGGCTGCACCACCTGCCACCAGGGCAACGGGCGCGCCACCACCAGCATGGTGAAGGCGCACGGCACCTATGAGCACTGGCTGTGGCCGCTGTTTCCCAAAGAGAACGTGGAGGCGGGCTGCCAGAACTGCCACTCCGCCGACATGGTGCTGATCGCGGGCAACGCCGGGCAGGTCATCAGCCAAGGCAAATTCCTGTTCGAACAGCGCGGCTGCATGGGCTGCCACAAGTACCAGGGCTACAACGCCGAGCCCGACGACCTGCGGGCGGCAGAGCAGAAGATCAAGCAACTGGAACAGCAGAAGATTGACAACCTGAAGATGGCGGCCGAGTACACGCGCCAGGGCGACCAGGCGCCTGACAACACCAGCGCCAATCTGCTGTACACCAAAGCGGAAGGGCTGAAGGTGGACAACAGCAAGATTGACGGCCAGCTTCATCAGCTGGACCTGAGGTCGGCCGACCTGATGCGCGAAATGAAGAAGGTCGGGCCCAACCTGAAGGAAATTCGCGCCAAGCTGAACCGCAACTGGATTCCGGTGTGGCTGCACAAGCCCACCGATTTCCGGGCCACCACCAAGATGCCGAACTTCCGGCTCGACGATGAGCAGATCCGCTCCATCGCCGCCTACTTGTGGCAGACGGCGCTCAAGGATCCGATTCCGCACGCAGCGCCCGGCGACCCGGCGCACGGCAAGGAACTGTTCGAGACCCGCGGCTGCCTGGCCTGCCACTCCATCGGCGAAGGCGAGCAGATGCAGGGCGGCGATTTCGCGGCCAACCTGACGCGGGTGGGCGAAAAGGACACCTACGATTACCTGGTGCGCTGGGTGCACAACCCGCGGCAGCGTATTCGTCCTTACTGCCCCTACGAGAAGAAGGACATCGGGCCGGAGGATTACGCCAAGCACGGCCTGCCTTATGTTTTCGACCTGGATCACGCCACCTGTCCCAACGATGGCCACGAACTGCAGGTGGAGAACATGACGGTGATGCCCAGCCTGCGCTTGAGCCAGCAGGACGCGCAGGATGTGGCCAGCTACCTGATCACGCTAAAGGAGAAGGCTGCCAGCTCGTATCCCGACGCCGCCTACATGGACGATCCCAAGCTGAAGGCGGAGGGCGAGAAATGGATACGGCAGTTTGGCTGCGCCGGCTGCCACGAAATTTCCGGATTTGAGGACGAACGCGGCATCGGGACCGAGCTGACCCAGGAAGGCAGCAAGCCGATCGAGCGGCTTGATTTCGCGCTGTTCACCGACATGGCGCAGCGGGGCGAAGGCGAGCCCATTACCGACCCGGTGGATCGCGCTCGCCTGCCCGAAGGTCCAGCCACGAAGCCCTGGTACACGCTGAAGGGCTTTTTCGAGCACAAGCTGGCCGAGCCCAACATCTTCGACAAGGGCATGATCAAGTCGGACACCGACAAATTGCGCATGCCTAACCCGCACCTGACGCCGGAGCAGATTCGCGCCATCACTACTTTCCTGATGGGAAGCGAGGATACCTCCGCCATGCCCGCCAGCTTCCAGTACGCGCCGGAGGACTCGCGGCGCGACATCCAGGAAGGCTGGTGGATCGTGCGCAAATACAACTGCATGGGCTGCCATCAGTTTTATCCCGGGCAGCAGACGGTGCTGATGGGCATGAAGCGCTATCAGGACCCGGACTGGAAAGACCAACTGCCGCCCAAACTGCTGACCGAGGGAGCGCGGGTGAACCCGCAATGGCTGGAGAGATTCCTGGCCAATCCGGCGCTGAGCACCACGGATACGAATCGCAACGGCGTGCGCCCCTACCTGAAGGTGCACATGCCGACCTTCTACTTCTCCGACCACGAAATCCGGGTGCTGGTGCGCTTCTTTGAAGCGCTCTCCAAGCAGCCCATACCCGATATTCCGGAGGCGGTGCCGTCGCTGACCGCGCAGGAGACAGACATGGCGCGCAGCCTGTTCACCAGCCAGGCGGCGCCCTGCCTGAAGTGCCACGCCACCGGCGATCCGCAGCACGACAAGTTCGCCACCGCGCCCAATTTCCTGCTGGCCAAAGATCGCTTGAAGGCGAACTGGGCGGAGCGCTGGCTGCTGGATCCGCAGGCCATCAGTCCCGGCACCTCGATGCCCTCGGGCCTGTTCAGGCAACAGAATGGGCACTGGATGTTTGCCGGGCCGATGCCGGCTTCGCTGCAAAGCTATAACCAGGACCAGAACAAGCTGCTGGTGCGCTATATCTTCCAGTTGACGCCGGAGGAGCAGCACCGGCTCTCAGGAATGATGCCGCGCAGCGCTGCGCCGGCGAAGAAAGCGTCGAACACGGCCCCCGCGCGGAAAAGCAAGCGCTTGAGTGGGGAACTGCGACCCTTCCCTAAGGCGGTGGGCGGCGGTTCGCGTTAAGATAGTACGTTTGTAAAGGGCTCGTTCAAACCTTCAGAAAGGTGCAACGAAGTCATGAATAAGAAACTCTGGATTGTGACGGCAGGATTATTGGTCCTGCTCGGGCTGATGCTGCTTACTGGTTGCAGCAAGAAGCAAGCCAGTAATGAAGAAGAACAGAGCGCCGCTGCTCCCAAAGCTACGGCCACCATTGATCCCAGCACGGTGGGCTCGGTGAGCGGGACCATCAAATTCGCAGGTACCGCCCCCAAGCCGGTGAAGATTGATATGAGCCAGGATCCGGCCTGCAAAGGCACCAACACCGCGGAGGACCTGGTGGTAGACAACGGCAACCTGGCCAACGTGTTCGTTTATGTGAAGGATGGGCTGGACAATTATTCCTTCACCCCGCCGCAGGAACCGGTGAAGCTTGACCAGCAGGGTTGCCGCTACCATCCTCATGTGCTGGCAGTAATGGCGGGTCAAACGGTGGAAGTAATTAACAGTGACCCGACCACGCACAACATCCATCCCACCCCCAAGGACAACCGGGAGTGGAATGAGTCGCAGCCACCCAAGGCGGCACCCATCGAGAAGAGCTTTGCCCGCCAGGAAATCATGCTGCCGGTGAAGTGCAACCAGCACCCCTGGATGAAGATGTATATCAACGTGGTGAAGACGCCCTTCTTCGCGGTCACCGACAAGGACGGCAAGTTCGAAATCAAGGGGCTGCCGCCGGGAACGTATACGCTGGCCGCGGTGCAGGAAAAATTGGGCGAGCAGGACCAGAAAATCACCATCGCGCCCAAGGGCAGCCAAACCGCGGACTTCACCTTCAAGCCAGGAGGAGCAGCGGCGGCGGGCATGGGGAATTAGCATTCTGGTAGAATCGTGAGTCCCGAGTGGGCCGGCCCTCCGGCCCGCTTATCTTCCTTGTTTCGTCGGAACGTGGAGCGCGGCGTGGGGCCGCTCAGTGAGAAACGCGCGGAATAACAGGACCAAGGAGTCTTTTTCTGAATTCTTCACCGACACCCTACAACCGAGCCCATCACCGCTTCTGCATATTGGTGGCCTGCGCCACTTTTCTGCTGCTGATCGCCGGGGCTCTGGTGACCAGCAACGACGCGGGGCTTTCCGTGCCCGACTGGCCGACGTCCTTCGGTTCGCTCTATAAGTTACCGCGGATGGTGGGTGGGGTGAAATTTGAACACGGCCATCGCATGGTGGCGGAGCTGGTCGGGCTGCTGACCATCATTCTGGCGGTGTGGACCTGGCGGGTGGACCGCCGCGGCTGGGTGCGCAAGCTGGGAGTGGCGGCGCTGGCGACCGTGATCGCGCAGGGAGTTCTGGGTGGAATTACGGTCCTATTCTATCTGCCACCCGCGGTCTCGACGGCGCACGCCACGCTGGCACAGACCTTCTTCTGCCTTGCCGTGGTGCTGGCCCTGGTGACCGGGCGCGGCTGGACGGAGACGGGGCGGCAGGAATTGCCGGAATCGCACTATCTTCGCCTGAGCACGCTGGCCACGCTGGTCGCGGCTTCCGTTTATGTGCAACTGATCCTGGGAGCTGGGTTCCGCCACTCCGGCATCAAGCTGCTGCCCCACCTGATCAGTGCGGTGGTGGTTACGACGCTGGTGTTGTGGACCATTACCCGCGTGCTTACGGACTACGGCAAGGTGGATGCGCTGCGGCGCCCGGCGGTGGTGCTGATGACGCTGTTGGTCACGCAGCTGGGTCTGGGCTTCGCCGCCTATCTCACCCGGGTGCAGTGGGGGCAGGACGCAGTGCAGCCGGAAATGCCTATGGTGGTCGCCACCGTCGCCCATGTGGCGGTGGGAGCGCTGGTGCTGGCCTCGGCGGTAGTGCTGGCCATGCAAAGCTGGCGCCACATGCAGCGCGCTCCACAAAAGCAGGAAACAGTTTTACCGAGCTCATTAAGGAAGGCCGTGAACGTATGAGCAGTGCAAGCCAGCCATTAGTTCACGCCCGCCAAGCGCCCCGCAGTGGCGTGGTGGGGCTGATACAGGACTATGGTGAGCTGACCAAGGCCAGCGTCACTTCGCTGATCATGATGACGGCGTGGTGGGGCTTTTATTTTGGCTGCTTCAAGTCGGGCGTGTCCTCCATCTGCTGGACGATGGTGCATGCCGTGCTAGGCATCGGCTTGGTGGCCGCCGGTACAGCCGCGCTAAACGAAGTGATGGAGCACGAGACCGACGCGCAGATGAGGCGCACGTCCATACGGCCTCTGCCCGCTAAGCGCATGAGCATGATGCACGCCGTGATTGCGGGCAGCGTGCTGACCATCGGCGGCTCGATTTACCTGGCATTCGCCACCAACCCATTGACCGGCGCGCTCACCCTGGCGACGTCCATCATGTACCTGGCGGCCTACACGCCGCTGAAAAAGGTTCACCCCATCTGCACCTTCATCGGCGCCATTCCGGGGGCCATGCCCGGGGTGCTGGGCTGGACGGCGGCGCGCAACCGCCTGGACTGGGAAGCCCTGGCGCTGTTCGGCATCGTTTTCCTGTGGCAGTTCCCTCATTTTTTCTCTATCGCCTGGCTGTATCGCGAGGACTATGAGCGCGGTCGCATACGCATGCTGCCGGTGGTGGAGGCGGATGGTCGCTCCACCGTGCGCGAAATCGTGCTCTACTCCCTGGCCTTGATTCCGGTCAGCCTGGCGCCGAGCCTGATGGGAATGTCGGGACGAATCTACCTGGTGGGCGCCTTCATGCTGGGAGTGGCGCTGCTATGGTTCGGGCTACGGCTGGCCCGCCTGGCCCTGCCGCCCGCGGCCGCACGCTCCAAGGCCGCCGCCCGCCAACTGCTGCAGGCTACGGTTTTTTACCTGCCGCTGCTGTTCGCATTGATGATGCTCAATACGGCGGCGCGATAGAATGGTTTGTGACCCCAAAGGCTACTGAAATCGCCCCCGCGCCGGAAACAGCCGACCAAGCCGGGCGCAACCCCGCCCCCGCGGTTATCGTTGTAGATAACATTCACCATCGTTATGACGGGCGAGTTGCGCTCGACGGCGTTTCCTTCCAGGTGCGCTCCGCCGAATTGTTTGGCCTGCTAGGCCCGAACGGCAGCGGCAAGACCACGCTGTTCCGCATCCTTTCCACGCTCATGCTGCCTTCCGAGGGGCGGGCTCTCATTCTGGGGTGCGATGCCGCCAAGGATCCCAACGGACTGCGGCGGCAGATTGGGGTGGTGTTCCAGGCGCAGAGCGTGGACGTGAAGCTCAGCGCTGCCGAGAACCTGCGGCACCAGGGCCATCTGTACGGCCTGAGCGGGGCATCACTGCGGGCGCGCATTCAGGAGATGCTGGGGCGCGTGGGGCTGGCCGACCGCGCCAATGAGCGGGTGGAGACCTTCTCCGGCGGCATGCAGCGACGGGTGGAGCTGGCCAAGGGGCTGCTGCATCATCCTTCGGTCCTATTATTGGACGAGCCCACCACCGGGCTCGATCCGGGGGCGCGGCGCGATTTGTGGCAGTACCTGCGCGTCCTGCGCGACGAAGAGCACGTCACCGTGATTGTGACCACGCACCTGATGGAGGAAGCGGAAAAGTGCGACCGGCTAGCCATTCTGAACCAGGGCAAGGTGGTGGCGCTGGGCACGCCAGCGGAGCTGAAGCATGAGATTGGCGGCGATGTGATCCTGCTGGAGGCCAATAACCCGGAGTCGCTGGCGCAGCGCATTCGCGCACGTTTTCCGGTGGAAGCGGCCGTGCTCGCCGGGAAAGTGCGCATTGAGCGCGAAAACGGGCACCGCTTCATTACCGACGTGGTGGAGGCATTTCCCGGCGAGATTCAGTCGGTTTCGGTCAGCAAACCGACGCTGGAAGACGTTTTCATTCATCGCACGGGCCACCGCTTCTGGACGGAAGCCAACGGAGAAGAGGCGAAGGCTAAGAAGAAGCACTAACTGAGAGCCACGGGAGGCGAAATGCTGGTGTGGGTGACGATATCGGCGCTAATGGGAGTGCTTCCCCTGCTGGGGATTGGGGAACTCTATAACAATGGGCTTTCATTCACGGTGGGGGGCCTGTTCATGAGCCTGATCCTGCTGGCCATGTCAGGAATTTTTTGGCAGAGCACGTTTGCCGGCGTGCGGCGGATGAAAGCGGCCAGGCAGCAAGAGCCCGGGGCTGAGCCGTTGAAGGCGCAAGCCGCGGCGGGCGCGCAGAAAGGCAGTTAGTGGCAACGCAAGGCACAGCTCTTCCGGTTCCCGGGCAGGCGCGCACGCTGGGCCTGCTGCCCGCCATGTCGCTGTGGTGGCGCGAGGTAGTGCGCTTCTACCGCCAGCGCACGCGGGTGGTGGGGGTGATTCTTTCACCGCTGCTGTTCTGGGTGGTAATCGGTTCCGGGTTTGGCACCTCTTTTAATGCCGGACCGTCAGCGGGCCAGCAGCACTACCTGGAGTACTTCTATCCCGGCGCGCTGATCATGATCGTGCTGTTCACTTCGATTTTCACCATGATGTCGGTGATTGAGGACCGGAAGGAAGGCTTCCTGCTCTCGGTGCTGGTGGCGCCGGTACGGCGATCGGCCATCGTGCTGGGGAAGGTGCTGGGAGGGACAACGCTGGCGACAGCGCAAGGACTGATATTCCTGGTTTTCGCTCCCGCTATCGGCGTGCACTTCGGCCTGGTGCAATTCGGGCTGCTGGTGCTGACCGTATTCCTGGTTTCCTTTTCGCTGACCGCGCTGGGCTTCGCCATTGCCTGGCCCATGGATTCGACGCAGGCGTTTCATGCCATTATCAATTTGTTCCTGATTCCCTTGTGGCTGCTTTCGGGGGCGCTGTTTCCACTGTCGGGCGCTTCGGGGTGGCTGCGCTGGCTGATGCGGGCGAATCCGCTGACCTACGGGACGGAGGCACTGCGGGGGTTGCTCTTCCCGGGAAGCGGTTCGCTGGATTTTTCTGTGGGCACTTCCCTGCTCATTCTGGGGCTGTTTACGGCGGCCATGTTCGGACTGGCGTTCCTGATGGCGAACAGGCGCACCACCAGGCCGGCGGCGTGAGGCTGAAAACGCAAGGTCCCTCGACTCGCGCTCCGTCGCTGCGCTCGGTCGCGCTCGCTCGGGATGACAATTGAATTAAGGGAAACGTCGCGGCGCAACTGAAGCTACGCCCTTTCAAAGCATGCTCGACTACACCGCCTTTCCGGCCATCAATGCCACGCTGAACGGCACCAGCGCGGTGCTAATCATGACCGGGCGAGGGCTGATCAAGCGCGGGCGAATGGCCGCCCACCGTGCCTGCATGATCGCTGCCGTGGTCACTTCCAGCCTGTTCCTGGTCTGCTATCTCTACTACCACGCGCACGCGGGCGTGATCCGATTTCATGGGCAAGGCCTGGTGCGGCCGGTGTACTTCGCCATTCTGACCACGCACACCATTCTGGCGGCGGTGATTGTGCCCCTGGTGATCATCACGCTGGCGCGGGCGTGGCGGGGGAGCTTTGACCGGCACCGCGCCATCGCCCGCTGGACGTTTCCGGTGTGGCTGTACGTCTCCATCACCGGGGTGGTGATCTACGTCATGCTTTACCACCTCTATGCCACTTAGCCCGGAATGATTAAGGCAGGGTCGCCGGGGAGGGGCTGAAGGGGCGCATGGTGGGTGATGTATGATCCTGGCTTCGACGGAGGGGGCATGTCGGTGGTCCGCTTGAAGATTGATATTTCCGGCACGCGGGGTGACGAGGCCTGGCGGGGGCTACGCCAGTTCGATCAGATTCAGAGCGCCGCCTACGGGCCGCAGTTTGGCAGCAGCGGACCCTGCCGGCATCCCCAGGACGCGCCCCATGCCAAAGGCGAGTGGATGGGCGCGGAAATCCGCCTGCAGACGCCCTTGCTGGCACAATATGCGGTTTCGCATTACCTCGAACAGGAGCGCGTGCTCGACGCCGACGTGCTGGAGGAG
>JBLMXE010000370.1:0-8745 GCA_050257615.1 Chlamydiota bacterium
TTGCTGTCGTCGGGATCAATGATGATGGCATTGGCGGGGGCATTCGGCAGGCTATAGGAATCAGTCAACCACTCCAACCCCTGGTCGGTCGTGCGCAAAGTATGGTTCAGTCCGAAACCCATCATGGTGGCGTAGGCGGTGTTGCCCGTGGGGTCTTTGGGGTCGACAGCAATACTTGAAATCGGGTATCCCGACGAGTTCATTGGGCCGATATAGCTGCCCCAGGTGAAGGGGCCAAGGTCGGCGTTGTTAGTCACCCAGAGTTGTCCAGGGACGCTGTAGTACCCCCCTCCAGAAACCGGTACGTCCCCTCCCTGGGTGCCAACATAGATGACCGACGAGCCATTGCCGGTGACCGGTCCGCCGGCGGCGATGGAGCGGATGAGCTGCGTTTCGTTTCCGCTACAGGCCTGGTTGGGGGTCTGGTTCATGGTCGTATCGAAGTTGTAGCTTAGAGGAGCGAACCCGCTGCCGTCGCTATTTCCGCGCCACAGCCGGCAGGTGCCCACCATCATGCGGTTGTCCGCCTGCGGATCCAGAATGAACGGGGTGTAGAAGAATCCGTGGTCGCCGCCGACAGTGGAGTTGGTGACCACGGGATAGAAGTCCTGCGCCAGGCAGTTGATACCGGCGCCACAGCGCTGCACGCTGACATCGGTATTGGTGGTGAACCAATTGCCGGTGGAAGTATCAATGGCATTAAAGCCGCCGTCCCCGCCGTTGACCGAGACCCAGTTGGTTCCGTAATTGGTGTCGGTGGCGGGTGAACCGTTGTCCTGGGTGCCCCCCAGCAAGGTCCCGGAGTCGCTGCCGTTAGAGAAGTCCACAAACTGCGACATCGAGCCCATTGTACCGTTTAGATTCTGAAACGGATTTGGCGCAGTGCCGCACGTCCCCGAGTTAAGCGCATAACCATTCCGGGCGCGATAGATGCCGCCGTCATTGGCGAAGTACATGACTACTTGTGAGGCGCTGAGCCGCAGAAAGCTGATGCCGTGCTGGTCGGGATGGACGTGCGCCAGCGATCCCAGGGGACTGCACCCATAGACGTGGGTCAGATTGATGAACGGTTTCGCCCCGCAGAGGGCATTGCTGGCGGTAATGGAGCACTTGTAGAGATTAACCGCGCCGGCATAGAGGTCGGTGCCCGCGCCGTTGGGTACGGCGGCCAAAGTTAGATTGAACCAGCCTTGGTCCGTGCCGCAGCCGTTGCCTGATCCGTCGCCGCAGTTGGCAATGCCGCTGTCATTTATCTGCTTCCAGGAAGCGCCGCCATCGGTGGTTTTGTAGATGCCGCCGTCGCCGATGTTTCCCTGCTGGTCAATGGTGACGTACCAGGTGTAGAGCTCCTCGCGGCCGGGCACGGCAGCCATCTCGCCGCGGAAGGCGTAGCAGATCGGCATGCCGTTATTACCGAGCTGGCAGTTCTGCAACGTAGTCCCCGGCTGGTTGCTTAGCCGAGTCCATTTCATCCCGTCAGAAGAGGTGTAGTACCCGTCGAATTGCAGGAAGGCGAAGAATTTATGACTCGCCGCGTCGTAGATGACGGAGCTGGCGCCGATGCCCGGCGCGACACCCTGTTGACCCAAAGCCCAAGTCTGCCCGCCGTCAGTGGAGGTATAGAGTCCGGGGGTGTTTCCTCCGGAGCTTGCTCCCTCGTCGTTACCGGCGCCGGTGGCGGCGGCAACCACCAGGTTGGGATTGTCAGTGCTGAAGGCAATCTTCGCAAAAGCCAAGCCGGAGAACGAGAACGACCCATATTGGTAGGCCGCGGTGGTGATCAGGTTCCAGGTATTGCCGCCGTCGGCGGAACGCAGAATCCCCAAGCCGTAATACGAATCAATGGAGAAGTCGGCTTCGCCGGTGCCCACCAGGATCACACTACTGGGGCTGCTGCTGCTGGGCTGAACCGCCACTGAGCCCACCGCCAGCGTGGCTTGCTGGTCAATCAAGGGAGTCCAGGTCACAGCAGCAGGATTTAAGGCAGCCGCGTTGGTGGACTTCCACAGTCCGCCATAAGCCCCGCCCAGATAAACCGTGTTGCCCGTCGGATCGCCGGGGTCAACCACCACCGAAGTGGCACGCCCCGTTACCGGCCCATAATCTTGTTCTTCCAGGCTGCCGCTGGCGTTGGAATTGATGGGCGAAGGGCCCAGGGGCACCCAGCCCCCGTAGCCGGTTGTGGTCGTGGTCGAGGGGGTGACCGTGGTCAGCGTCCCCGAGTAGGCGTCCGTCGCGACTCCTCCGCTTCTGCCGAGTTGCGCCGTACGGAGCTGCATTTTGCGCTGGCAGGCGCGGCGCAGGAGTTGGGCGGCCGCGCCGGGCTTTCCCGGGACGGTGCGGCCGTTCCGAAACCACAATTCGCGTGCCAGCGGGTTATCGTGCTCAGGACCCACCGGGCGCGAGACTGGCGTAGGCAGCTGAGCCAACAAGCTTGTAGTCAGGAAAAGCACGGTCAAGAGGCAGGCGGCGGAACGAGTGAGAGCTTGCCGGCAGGCCCTGGGGGAGACACAACAACCTGTTTTGGACACGGAAATGGCGCTCCACGAACGGTTCCAAAAACTGGGGGAGCTGCAAGGCGCGCGCTGGCAAGCTCGGCGGAATCGGCGGGCACGCGCTGTTGCAGGCGCCATATTGTGTGTCGGCACGGGGTCCGGGGCAAGTATCAAAGTAGTTAACAAAGCGCTGCTGCGGCAGGCGTTCCGAAAAGCTTACGGATGTGCCGGTTACGCGTTCCCGGAGGAGAACACCTTTGTCCGAATGGCATAGCTTTGCTTCTGGATATGGCCGCCTGATTTGCCGGCGTCTGGCCCGCTGTTTCGGAAGAGCCCCTCCGGGGATAAAATGAAAACAGGGGCTTAGGGCTTATGCACCCAGACTCGGGGCAGCGGGAGGGAAGGCCGGCCCGCGGGGTGGTTGGCCTGGTTGTGATCGCGATAGCTATTGCCGTGATCGTGACCATGCTTCCCGCGGCGCGCTGGTTTTTCCTGATCAGCGTTGCGGTGGGCGTCCTGGTTGCCGGCGGCCTGCACCTGTGGCACAAATACCGCCCCCTTAAGGAAGAGGACGTAGATAAGCGGCCGTTGAAATTGGACTAGATACTGCCGATTGGCGCACTTGGCTCAGTGATGCGCGTCACAAGTCGCTATGCGGAGCGCGTCCGCCCCGAATTCCGAAACAGTCAATTCTTGACCCACGGCGGCGAGTGTTTCCAGGGCCGGATTATCGTCCGCCCAGGATACTCGTGAATGAAAGTTTCGGTGATGTAGCAATTCCAGCACACCGGCTGGGAGGTCGCGAAGGCATCCTGCAATTTTTCCGCCGGGTGGCCAATCCACTCCTTCATTTTTTTCTCCGCATCCATCAAGGCCGGGGGATGCTCGAGGTGGCTCAGTTCGATGCGGTGGCCACAGTAGGCGCACTCCTTGCCCTCATACCAGTGGGCGGCGATGGTCCACACGCGATGCGCTTCGGGGTCCTGTTCAATCTGGCAGGCACACTCCTGCCCGCAGTCGCCGCGTTCCGGCCAGCGCGAACAGGCACTCAGATGCAACGGTTGAGGAGCGGCAAGTGGTGCCAGCACCGCGTGCCAGTTGTCAACCTTGACGGCTGCCGGACGCTTGGTCTCCGGGCAGGTAACCAGCATCTTCCCACCGAAGCGAAGGAATTGACGGACCGCCCCGACAATGCGGTAAATGAGATAGACGGCGAAGGCGACGAACAGAGCAAGGAGAGCATAATCAGCCATCGTCATAACTGCTCCTGCTCACCCCACCTGCCAGCCTAAGATTAGGATTTCTCCTCACCTGGAAGCAGTGACTCATGGGCGACCATGACGTGACGTACGTCACCTACCTGGTGCCCATCGGCGCGGCAAACGCTTCTCTCCTGCAACGGTCACATGCATTTTCGTGTTATTTCCACAGAGTTGCGATCAGCAGCAAGAGCTGTCTCAGAAACATCTCAAGAGCCGAGCCGCCAGCTTCCAAAGTCGCGGGCAGCCTTATCGCGGCCCGGCATTCTCCTGCGTTCCGGATGCGGCGTAAGGTTTGAAGCCGGCCCGCTGCATGCCGCGCTGTACTTCCGGATTTTTCATGAACGTGCTCCACACGAACGCGGTGCGGGCGTTTTCCGCCATCAGCATGGTGATTCCGGTGTCAATGCCGATCACATCGGGATCGTACCAGTCCTTGAGCGGATTGAAGGCATTGACGAAGCCGTACTGGCTCCACGCCTTGGGGTACCGGTTCTTTATGGTCCGCAGCACCCGCATCACGGGCTGGGGCAGAAAGGGGAGCGAGCCGGCAGCGGCGCTGGGCACGACCGTGCCATCAATCGGGCCCATCTCCGGCGGCCCGCCCCACACCACGTAACCGTTCTGCGAATCGGAAGCGCTGATGCCCCACAGGTCTTCGCTATAGCTGGGGAATTCCCTGCCCAGCTCCAGGCAGAAGCGGCGATGCGCCTCGGTGGCCAGAACCGAATTCTGAAAATAATCGGCGTAGGCATCGCGCTTGCCGCGAAAGTCGAACCACGCCTGGGAATACTGGTGCACGAACAACGGGGCAAAGGCCCCAACGTAGGTCAGCCCGTCATATTCGAAAGTGGAACGCTTCCAGGCGTTCCAGGCGGCGGGCGGCAGGGCGTGAGTGAAGGAACCTAAGCCCATCAGGTACATCATCATGAGTTCGCTGTAGTAATCCCAGCGTGTGGGCAGAAAGCCGACCTCCGGAGTCCATCCTTGAGGCAGCAAAGTGGTGTCTTCCGACAGCCAGGTCCAGTCCACACGATTAAAAATCTGGCGGGCCAGCAGGTTGATTTCAGGATGGCGAAAATACTGGCGGCAGGTGAGTACGCCGCAGAGAAGAATGGCCGTATCCACCGAGGAAACCTCAGAGTCCCACATCCTTTCCCCGGTATCCATATTGGCGAAATGAAAGAAGAACCCGCGATGCGTGGGCAGCTTCTTCCACATAAAGCGCAGGGTAGTGAGCACGCGCTCGGTGGCTTCAGGCAGAGTAATGAGGCCGCGCTTGTGGCCGATACAGATGGCGGAGAGACCGAAGCCGGTGGCAGCAACGCTGGCTACTACCCGGCTGTCGGGGGTGCGCACGTTAAAACGGTCCCGGACCAGTCCGGTGTCGGGGCTGGCCTGCTCCCAGAAGAAGCAGAAATCAGCATTGACGATGTCGTCCAAAAAACGATGGTCGTCCGGCGAAAGGGTAGTAGGTGCCGGCGGAGGCGCAAAACAGGGTGAAGAAGCTGTGGCTTGCCGGTCTGCGGCCAGCAGCGGGAGAATGCCCCTGCTGGCCAGAGGCAGGCACAGGCCGAGGGCGGCCGCGCCCCGCAGCCATTGTCGGCGAGTCATGTTTACGCTGCTCGCGCTCCTTTCGTCCACGGTCTCGATTTTAAACGAGGTCTGCTTGCCGGTAGAGGGAAGCAATGTGGGTACCGAGAAAATTACTGGCAAGCAAGTTGAGCGCGGCCTGAAATCCCCGGCCACCGCACCGCTGTCGTAAGATTGGTTAGACGCATGACGCGCGGTAAGAAGCTTGACGTTGGGATCGCCGCGGTTGCAGTCGCCGCCGCGGTTGTGGCTGGAATTGTCTGGTCACGGATCCCCAGGGCTCAGCCCGTCACCCTCAAGGGGGTGGTGATCCGGCGGGAAACTGACCCTAATAAAGAACAGCCGATCGCCGAAGCGCAGATCATTGCCTCCGGGGGTATGGCTACGGGCACCACCCAGTCCGATGCTGCCGGTTATTTCAGCGTGACTCTGCGGCCGGGCGTGACGCCGGGTGAGCCCATCACCTTGAGTTTCGCCCATGGCGGCTACCGTCCTCTAATCCTGGACAAACTGCATCCCGGCGGGCTGATTGTGGCCCGCATGTTGCCGCTCTCCCGCGCGCCCCATCCGCCGCCGGTTCCGACCAGGGCGGTGATTGCCAACGTTGCGGTGCGCTATTCGCAGAAGACTACTTCCGCGCTGAACGTGGGCAGCGCGGTCAAGACCTTCCAAGTAGTCAATACCGGCAATGTGCCCTGTCACGGACACCAGCCATGTTCGCCGGATGGGGAATGGAAGGCGGCGCTCGGCTCCATTTCGCTGGACGCCGGAGAGGGCAATCAATTCCGCAATCCCCGTGTTTCCTGCATCGCCGGTCCCTGCCCGTTTACCCGCACCATCGCTAACGATTTCTCCGCGGATGGCCGCATGGTCAAAGTAACGGTGCTGAACTGGTCTGACACTGCCACCTTCCTTTTCGAAGCGGAGGTCTATCATCCCATGGTCAGCGAGACCATTCGCGATTCCTATCCTGTGGTATTCGGCCAGGCGTTGAACTTTACCCTGCCGCCGGATGCCGAGGGTCCAAGCATCGAAGCTGAGGTCAACGGGAACGCAATCGTCTTTCCCCTGGGGCCGAGCATGTGCCTGAGTTGGGCAACCTGCAATGTCCGAGTGGATAAGGACGCAAAAGTTTACAGATGTGAGCTGAATCCGGGCTACCGCTTCCGCTAGGTCAAAACGTTTCCATCGGCAAACCGGCTTTTACGCCGGCTGGGGAACCAGTTCCTCGACCGGCGCCAGACGGGCGGTGAAGTGGCGCAGGAACGGCGCCTCATAGGTCAGATGCAGGCCGCGCACCCGCTTCCGACGGCGCCAGACTTCCAGAATGACCTCCACTGCATAATCAATGTGGCTCTGGGTGTAAACGCGGCGCGGGATGGCCAGACGCACCAGGTCCATCTTGGCCGCCTCCCCGAACATCAGCGTGCCGATCTCAACGCTGCGGATGCCGCCTTCCAGGTAAAGCTCGCAGGCCAGGGCAACGCCGGGAAATTGCTGCGGCGGGATGTGCGGCAGGAAAGCACGGGCATCAATATAGATGGCATGTCCGCCCGGAGGCTGCACGATGGGTACGCCCTCGGCGGCGATGTGGTTGCCTAAGTAAGCGGTGGAGGCAATGCGGTAACGCAGGTAATCCTCATGCAATGCTTCCTGCAGGCCCACGGCAATGGCTTCCAGGTCGCGCCCCGCCAGCCCGCCATAGGTGGGATAACCTTCCGTGAGGATGAGCAGGTTTTTCTCCTGCTGCGCCAGCGTTTCGTCATTGGTGCAGAGGAAACCGCCGATGTTGGCCATGCCGTCTTTCTTCGCCGACATGGTGCAGCCATCGCCATAGCTGAAGATTTCGCGCGCGATCTCTTTTGGCGTCTTGGCCTCGTAGCCGCTTTCCCGCAGCTTGATGAAATAAGCATTTTCGGCGAAGCGGCAGGCGTCGAAGTAAAGCGGAATGCGGTGCCGCCGGCAGACCGCGCTGACTGCGCGCACGTTTTCCAGGGAGACCGGCTGGCCCCCGCCGGAATTGTTGGTGATGGTGAGCATGACCAGCGGGACGCGCTCGCGGCCCACGCGTGCGACGACCCGTTCCAGCGCCTCCACATCCATGTTGCCCTTGAAAGGGTGGTTGAGCCCAGGTTCTCGCCCTTCGGGGATAAGCAGGTCCACAGCCTCTGCGCCCACGAATTCAATGTTGGCGCGGGTGGTATCGAAGTGGGTGTTGTTGGGCACGATGTCGCCTTTGCGGCACATCACGCTGAAGAGAATGCGCTCGGCCGCCCGGCCCTGATGCGTCGGGATGACGTGGCGAAAGCCGAAAATGTCGCGCACGGAGTCGCGAAAATGATCGAAGCTGCGGCTGCCGGCATAGCTTTCATCGCCTTCCATGATGGCCGCCCACTGCTGGGTGGACATGGCGCCGGTTCCCGAGTCGGTGAGCAGGTCAATGAGCACGGCATCGGCGGGCAACTGAAACAGGTTGTGACAGGCGGCGCACAACAGCGCTTCTCTCTGTGCGCGGGTGGTCCAATGAATCGGTTCCACGCTCTTAATGCGAAAGGGCTCGATTATGGTATGAGGGCGCATGGATAGTTCTCCATGCAAGCAAACTCCTGCGCGCAGGAAAAAGCTGTGATTTGAGTCACAGGCTAGGGGAAGGTTTGCGCCTATAATCGCGGCAAGTGTGGGACCTGCCGCTTCGCTATGTGAGCTGTTATGACGCAGTCTGTTTGCCTCCGGTCAGCAATCGTCGCTGCGCTGCTCTCCTCCGCCATCCTGACATTCGCGCAGCAAAGCAATAAAAAGGAGCCCGAGAAGGGGAAACGTGCGGCCTCCCGCGTGGCCCTGGGGAAAGGCTGTTCGCTCGATTATGTGGGAGCGTTTGTGGCGGATGGAGGCTTCAAGGGAAAATCAAAACTGCGGTTGGGCGAGTGGGTGGACACCATCGCCGGCCACTCCGACGATCAACCGCCCGCGATTTCCGCCCCGTCGTCCGGGGATGATGTGGCTCCCTCAAAGCAGCGCGTGGTGCAAGATTACGAGCCGCGCGCGCACCCCGTGGAAACGGTGAATGGTCGTCCCGTGCTGGCGGATGTGGTGGATGCTATCACCAGCTTCGTGGAAGAGCACCGGGCGGTGATGGATTCGCCGCGCGGCGTGACCACAGACTCAGCCGGGCGGGTGATCGTGGCCGATCCGCCGGCGCACGCGGTGCACGTGCTCGACTTCAGGGGCAAGACTTCGTTCCGAATTCAGGGCGGCAAAGAGCGGCGGCTGCAAACCCCGGTGGGCGTGGCCTCCGACGGCCAGAACAATATCTACGTCGCCGATTCCGAGCGCGGCATGGTCCTGGTGTACGACCACCTGGGCCGCTTTCGTCATTATCTGGGGAAGATCAAGGGCGA
>JBLMXE010000371.1:0-5945 GCA_050257615.1 Chlamydiota bacterium
GTATCCGTTGTTCTCGCAGAAGCGGAACCGCTAAAGCGGGCTGCGTAGAAACCGGCGAAGAGGGTGGTGAGGGAGTGCGAAAGCGCAGAAAAGCCGCCTTGCCCGTCAGAGTGGGAAAAGGGCTTCCCACAGCTGGCGAGGGCATTACTTACCCGGAATTTTTTCGGCCTACTTGCGGAAATAAAGAAACACCGCCACCAGCACCAGGACCACGGTCAAGATCCACATGAACGTCTGGCGGCTTCCGCTTTTTTGCTCGGCCATGAATGACCCTCCCAAAGGGGGACGATGGTAGCCGGAAAGATAACAGATTATGGCCGCCGCGGAGCAAATTTTCCGCGGCTTTTTCCGGGTCAAGCGACCGCCGGCTGACCGGTCCTGTCACCAAAGTTGCTATTGCTGTTCGCTTAAATTTGGTTTTGTCTAGAGAACTATAAACAGAAAGTAACCTCATTCACGGCCCACAGCCTTTGATTTGGAGGAAGTATGTCGCTGCGCCGCCAAGTACGCTTTCTAATCTTCGGTCTCTTGCCCCTTTTTCTCACCAGCACCTTGTGTATTCCGCTCCAAGCACAAGATGACACGACGACGCCCAAGGCGGACATCTTTGTCGGTTATCAATGGTTGAATCCGGGCGGAAGCATCCCCATACGCGGCACGTCGAATCCGGTTCAGGGTCAGGCGTTACAAGGCATGTCCAAAGGTTTCGGGCTCGCTTTTGGCTACAACTTCTATCCTAACTTCGCCCTGGAAGCGGATTTCGGGCGGAACTGGGACAGCGGTTTGAGCTTCAATACTTATTCCATCGGCCCGCGCTTTACCGCTCGCAGCGGCGGCCTCAGTTTTTTTGTGCATACACTGGTGAGCCTGAATCAGTTGGCCACACCTTCCTTTTCCACCCGAGAAGGTGTGGGAGCGATTCTGGGCGGCGGCATGGACCTGCCGGTAAACAAGCACCTCACGCTTCGTTTGTTCGAGGCTGATTATCAGTGGACACGCCAGAACTTTGCCGATTTTGTTCCTGAGAGCCAGTCGGACTTGCGGCGTCCCAGCTTCAGCGGGGTTCGTCTGCGGGGCGGCTTGGTATTCAACTTGGGCGGGGGACCGCCGCCGGCAGCGCCGTCGGCCACTTGCTCAGCGCAGCCCGCCGAGGTCATGGTAGGCGAACCGGTAACCGTGACCCTGACCACCGATAACTTCAATCCCAAGCACACGCTGAACTACAACTGGACCAGCACCGGCGGCAAGATCACCGGCAAGGAAACCACCGCTACCATTGACACCAATGGCGTGGCCGCCGGGAACTACACTGCCAACGCCACCGTGACCGATCCGAAAGCAAAACACAATAACGAAGCCACCTGTTCCGCGAGCTTCACGGTCAAGGAGCCGCCCAAGAATCCGCCCACCATGAGCTGCTCCGCCAGCCCGGCCTCGGTGCCAGCGGGCGGCACGGTCAGCATCAGCTGTGATTGCAAGAGCCCGGACAACATGCAGGTGAGTGTCTCCAACTGGACTGCCAGCGGAGGGACAGTGTCCGGCAGCGGCAGCACGGCTACTTTGAACACCACCGGCGCCTCGCCCGGTCAGGTGACCGTTGGCGCCACCTGCAGCGACTCTCGTGGCCTGACTGGTACCGCCTCGGCAGAGGTGGCGGTTGAGACTCCACCGCCTTCGCCCGAGGTCAAGGAACTGGAAACCAGGCTGGCGTTGCACAGCATCTATTTCCCGACCGCTCAGCCGACCGTCGCCAATCCCAGGGGTGGTCTGGTGCCCAGCCAGCAGAAGACGCTCCTCGCCCTGGCCGGCGACTTCGTCAAATACCTGAAGAGCAAGCCGGACGCGAAGTTGACCCTGGAAGGCCACGCCGATCCGCGTGGCTCGGCGGCCTTCAATCAGGCGCTGTCCGAGCGGCGTGTGGACCGGGTGCGCGGCTTCCTGGTGGAGAACGGCGTTCCTGAGGGCAACATTGAAACCAAGGCGTATGGAGCGCAGCGGCAACTGACTCCCGCCGAGGTCCGGAGCTTAGTGGAGCAAAACCCTGAGCTGACTGCGGGTGAGCGGCAGCGGATTTTGAGGAACATGCGCACCATCATCCTGGCCAGCAATCGCCGCGTGGACATCACCCTGAGCACCACCGGTCAAACCTCGGTTCGACAGTTCCCCTTCAACGCTGCCGATTCCCTCAGCCTGATCGGCGGCCGCGAAAAGAAGGGAGCTGCCAAGAAGAATGCGCCGGCGCCCAAGACCAGGAAAGCGAGGCCCAAGAAGCGCTAATTCGCCGGCATGTTCACCGCCGAGACGCAGAGAGCGCCGAGATTTTTCAAGAAACGAAGGGCCTCAATCGCCGTGAGGTTGCGGCCTGGAACAAGGATTCTCGGCGGACTCGGCGTCTCGGCGGTGAATCAGCGGAGGATCAGCCTTCCAGCAGTCCCAAGTGGTCCGGATATTTCGCCTGCAGGGAACTCACCAGCAGTTCAAATTGGGCATGGCCGCGCAGGTTCTGAAGGGCGGGATCCTTCAGGAAAAAGGGCCAGCACGCGAACCCGGTATCTACGCTGCGCTCCAGCCACTCCAGCGCCACCTCGCACCGGTTGATCAAAGAAAAAACGCAGGCGATCTGATAGTAACTGTGATGAGCGTGACCGAATGATCGCGGGTTGGCACAGGCGCGGTTGACGCAGCGCAAGGCCTGCTCCGATTTGCCCATCCAGGCGTGCAGCACACCTTGCAGGCTGGCGATCATGGGCTCTTCAGGCATCAGGCTGCAGGCCTCCTGCAGCAGGCTTCTGGCTTCCTGCCAGTCTCCGGTGAGGATTGCCACCTGGGGACTGAAGTACATGGCGTACTTGTTGGCGGGATTCTCGGCGCGCCACTTCTGCACCTCCTCTCGCGCCAGTTCATAGTCTCCGCCCCAGAGATGCACCTGGGCGATGCTGTGGCTGATTTTCTTCTGCGGGTCGAAGGTTCCGCCTCTCTCATACATCGCCCGGGCATGATCCAGCAGGCCGATATGCGCCAGGATGGTTCCCAGGCGGTTGTAAGCGTGGGGCAGGTTCTTCTGCAGCGCCAGGGCGCGTTTCAATTCCGCAATCGCCTCCACATGCTGGAAGTTCTTCAACGGTCCCCAGAGCAGAAATGCCTTGGCCACATGTCCTTCGGGCAGCCCAGCATCCAGTTCCAGGGCGCGCTGGCAGTGGAACTCGGCTTTGTCCAGCCAGGTACGGCTGGGGTCGAACTCAAAGTGGCGTGCCGCACACACGAAGGAGAGGATGGCATGGGCGAGGGCGAAAGCGGGGTCGCGCGCCACTGCGTTCATCAGGTGCTGGGTTGCTTCCTCCAGCAGTTTGGGATCGCCCGAGGAACTGCGCCGGTATCCCTGGATGAACTCGGCGTAGGCCAGCGGATCGCGGCTATACCGCGGGCCGCTCCGTACCACGGAAGCGTGCAGGGGCCGCTTCAAGGCGCGGGAAGTGTGGGCAGCGATCTCATCGGCGTGCTCGAATGGCCGATGAACGTCGAGAACAAATCTCCTCATGAAGCAACGGTTTTGTGAGTGGGAATCGAACAGCTCCACGCACAATTGCGATTCTGCCTTCGAGGTCTGAATCGCACCGTGCAACACAAAGCGGACTCCCAGGCGCGCCGCTGTTTCCGGCGCCATCGCCGCAGCCGGCACGTTCAGGACGGTGGACGCCGGCAGCACGTTCACTCCCTCCAGGTTGGCCAGGCGCGAGGCCAGCGCATCCGCAAAACCCAAGCCTATTCCCCCGTCGTCCTTGACGTCCCCCAGAAGTCGAAGAGGAAGCACTGCGAGAGAACAGGCCGCATCATTGGCGACCGCTGCTTTGCCGCTGGAACTTTCCTGGAGGCCGCCCGCCGGATAGAGAGGACTGATTACCCGGATGGGACCGATAAACTTGTAGCCTTTGCCGACCACGGTTTCCAGAAAGCGCGGCCGGGTTGCGTGGTCGCCCAGGGCGGTGCGAATCTTGCGCACGATGTTGTTGAGGTTTCTTTCGCTGTCAATGAAGAGATCGGAGCTCCAGAGCTTGGCCACGATCTCCTGGCGCGATACCAATTGCTCGCGCCGGCCAACCAATAGAATCAACAGCTCCATCGGCTTCTTGGCGAGCTTCACCCGGCGGCCTGCGCGACGCAGCTCATAACGCCCCAGGTCGAGCTCCACTTCTCCCATTCTTGGCCCGGTGTTGGCAAGTAAGTCCATGGCTACCAGGGGGCTACAAAGATACACCAAAAATACATAAAAGTTATCCTGGCCTTATTGAAAGCTGCAGGGAGCTAAGCGATAGTGTCGGCATTCTGTGGGTTTGGATTCAAGGAGAAAACCTATGAAACGCAGTCTGTGCTTGGGGCTGGTTCTTGCCCTATTGGCCGGAATCTGGTGGGTGAGGCACTCCGGCAGTGAAAAGGTCATGGCGGCTTCTATGCCGAAAAACGCCTTTACGCCTGATACGGTTCAATATGGTCCCCTGCCTCCATTTATTCCTCCGGGAGCGCAATTGGCCGTCCTGGAAGGCAATCCTATGGCTACCAGCGGCGACTACACGCTGCGCCTCAAGATGCCCGACGGCTATCGCATCCCCCCGCATTGGCACCCCAAGCGCGAGAACGTTACCGTGATTTCGGGTACGCTGAAACTCGGCATGGGAGATACTTTTCAGGAAAGCAACATGTCCAGTTATGCGCCCGGCAGCTTTGCCTATCTCGATCCCGACATGCACCACTACGTTGAGGCCAGCGGCGACGTGGTAGTGCAGGTCCACGGCATGGCGCCGGTGCAGTTTACTTACGTCAACCCCAACGACGATCCCAGCCGAAACAAATAGCAGTCGTATTCACCGCCGGGGCGCAACTGCCGGCGAACTCGGCGTCTCGGCGGTGATAAGGTTCGTGGGTCCTACTCCAGCAAATCCGGCTGCTCGCGCACGATGCGCGCCCATAGCGGCTGAAACTGGAACCAGCCCGCCTGGTGACCGCCGATCATCTCTCGTGTGGCTCGGGCGTGCGCGGGGTCAATCTTCACCGGCGTGCCCGCGGCCTCGGCCAGCAGCTGGGTGTGGCAGCTGCGGTCCATGGTGATGAACCACCACACCGCTTCATCCACCGCGTGCCCCACGGTGAGCAGGCCGTGGTTGCGCAGGATCACCGCTTTGTAATTGCCCAGCGCCTGGGCGATTCGCTCGCCCTCGGAAGTCTCGTACACCACGCCGGTGAAGTCGGCGAACAGGCCGTGGTCTTCGTAAAAGGCGCATGCATCCTGGGTGATGGGATCGAGCAGGCGGCCCAGAGTGGACCAGCTCCGGCCGTAGAGTGAGTGGGAGTGTGCCGCGGCCACCACGTCCGGGCGGGCAGCGTGCACGCGCGAGTGAATAGCGAACGCCGCCGCATTTACCGGATACTTGCCCTCCACCACGTCGCCTCGCTGGTTGACCAGGATCAGGTCGGAGGCGCGAATCTGCCCGAAGTGCATGCCAAAGGGGTTCACCCAGAAGTGGTCAGGCCGCTCCGGATCGCGCGCGGTGATGTGCCCAGCCACACCCTCATCAAATCCGTAGGCGGCAAACAGCCGGAAGGCCGCAGCCAGGCGCTGCTTGCGGTGGCGGCGCTCCTCTTCGGCGTTGGCAAAGCGGGGAGCCTGGGGCAGGTGAAACACATCAGCGGACGTGGCGGCCATAGTCCCTCCTGTCAAATGTGGCAGACTATAGTCCCGGTACCTCCGAATCTGCAAGCGAGCGGCAGGTATTGCTGGCAGATGAGGACGAGATTTCAGGTGAGGGCGAAGCGAGGGATCTAGAAGGATATATGGCGCGCCCTGAGAGATTCGAACTCCCGACCTTCTGGTTCGTAGCCAGACGCTCTATCCAACTGAGCTAAGGGCGCGTCGTGCTTCCATATTAACAAACGTCGCGCTTTCACAGAAA
>JBLMXE010000372.1:0-12434 GCA_050257615.1 Chlamydiota bacterium
CGTTATACGTCCAATTGGGCCTTCCTTGTGCCGTGGGATGGAATACGTGTCTCCCCTTGCTTACCGAGACCAAAGGTGATAACCTCGGTTACCGAGGGCACCGGACATGAGCAAACCTTCCGATCTCGTGCAGGGCACGTTGGACATGCTGCTCCTTAAGATTCTGGCGCTTGAGCCAATGAACGGATTCGCCGTGAGTCAGCGGTTGAAGCAAGTATCGTCCGATGTTCTCCAGGTGAGCGACGGATCGCTCTATCCGGCTTTGCACAAACTGGAACAAGAGGGCTGGATCACAGCAGAGTGGAAGACGTCCGAAAGGGGACGCCGAGCGAAATACTACTCGCTGACGCGGTTGGGACGCCGACAACTTGAGAAAGAAGCAGACAATTGGGACAGGTTATCCAGCGCGATTTCGCGCGTGGTGAAATTGAAAGAAGCTTGAGGTCAAAAGGCGGGAAATGTGATGCAACCGGAGCACTGGCTTTACACGATTCCATTGCGGCTGCGGTCGTTATTTCGGCGAAGGGAAGCAGACATGGACCTCGACGATGAGCTACGGGATCACGTCGAGCAAAAGACCGAAGAGCACGTTGCGAAGGGACTTGCTCCGAAAGAAGCTCGTCGCCAAGTGCTGCTTGAAATGGGCGGCATCGAAAAATGCAAGGAAGAATGTCGGGAGACCCGCCGCGTCAATTGGATTCAGGACATCATTCAGGATTTACACTTTGGCCTGCGCATGTTTGCCAAGTCGCCGGGCTTCTCGGCCATTGCGATTCTGACGATGGCGCTGGGGATCGGAGCGACGACGGCGGTTTTCAGTCTGGTCGACGCCACACTGCTGCATCCGTTGCCCTATCCGCACCCGGAGGAACTGGTACGCATCGAGGATGATCTGCCAGGTGTGGGTGCTACGGACGCGGGTATCTCGATTCCGGAGTGGAAGGATCTGCAGCGTTCGGGAATTTTTCAGTATGTTGTGCCGGAGATTTTCGGGTCGGCGAACCTGACGGGTGCATCGCAGCCGTCGCGGGTTCAGTATCAGGGGGTGGCGCCGGGGTATTTTGCGATGCTGGGAGTGAAACCGGAGCTCGGGGACACGTTCGATCCTCAGGATCAAACGCCGGGGTTCACGCTGGACACGGTGATCACTGACGGGTTGTGGAAGCGAGCTTTCGGGAGCGATCCGCATATTCTGGGAAAAAGCATACGGATGGACAACGATCTATACCGGGTGATCGGGGTGATGCCGCCGGGTTTTCGCGACCCGGGGCGAACTGCAGACGAGAGGAATACGGAACAGTGGGCGGCGTATGGTTTCTTGGACGATCCGGTTCGAGCCTCGAACCGCAGTTTGCGGCTGCCCCTCGAAACGGTCGGGCGGCTGAAGCCGGGGCTGACGCTTGCCGCGGCGCAGAGTCAGCTGGACGCGTTGGCTGCTTCGTTGCGGAAGCAATTTCCGGACGCTTATCCGGCCGACAGCAAGTGGACGGTGCGCTTGGTGCCTCTGAAGGAAAACGTGGTGGGCAACGTCCGGCAGTCGCTGATCCTGCTGTTGGGGGCAGTGGCGCTGGTGCTGCTGATCGGCTGCATGAATATAGCGAATCTTCTGCTGGCGCGGGCCAGCGCGCGCTCACGGGAGATGGCGGTGCGCCAGGCGCTGGGGGCGGCACGCAAACGCCTGGTTCGGCAGTTGCTGACGGAGACCCTGCTGCTTTCGCTGCTGGGCGGCGTGGCGGGGTTGGTTATTCTGTTGTGCATGAAGGGATTCTTGCTGCGGCTCATTCCGGAGAGCCTGCCTCGGCTGAACGACCTGTCGATCAACTGGATCGTTATGCTGTTCGCGCTGGCGGCTTCGCTCGCAGCCGGGGTCATTTTCGGGCTGGCGCCCGCGAGGCAGGCAGGGTGTTTGGATCTGGCAAATACGCTGAGGGAGGGGCGTGGGTCGAGAGGTTCCGCGGACCAGACGCGCACGCGGCGAGCGCTGGTGGTGACGGAGTTTGCGCTGTCGCTGGTGCTGATGCTGGCCGCGGGCCTGCTGCTACGCAGTTTTTGGGATTTGTACAAGGCGCCGCTGGGATTCAATCCGCAGCATGTGATGTCGGTTCAGTTGTGGCTGCCGAGCCCCAACGATCCGAAGACGGACATTTATGGAACGGCTCCTCAGGAGGCAGTGTTTGCGCGCGAGTTGCTGCGGCGCAGCCGATTGCTGCCGGGAGTGCGGGAGGCGGCGCTGGGGGCGGAGCCGTCGATTCCGCTGCAACACGACGGCAACTCGAGCCAGCTGGTCGTGGAAGGACGCGAGATACAGAGCAAGCAGCCTCCTTTGGTGGAGCGGTCGGACGTTACGCCGGAGTATTTTCATTTGCTGGAGATTCCGGCGCTGCGGGGCCGTCTGTTCAACGACGGCGACGACGAGAAGGCGCCGCTGGTTGCCGTGATCAACCAGGCCATGGCGCGGACGTACTGGCGGGGCGAGGACCCGCTTGGGAAGCGGCTGATGCTTGGCCGTGGGAGGCCTGGGGTCGGCCTCCATGTGCGCAAGACCTGGATCACGATCGTCGGGGTGATCGCGGATGCGCGAACTGAGTCGCTGGCGAACGCGAGCGTTCCGCAAATCTACCTGAGCCTGTACCAGGACACTCCCAAGGAGTTGGTCATCTTTCTGCGTGGAGACCTGAATGCGGACGCGATCCCGCAACAAGTGCGAGCGATGGTGCAGTCAGTGAATCCGGAACTGCCGGTTTATGGGGCGAAGACGCTGGACGATGCGGTGTCGGCTTCGCTGGATCAGAGACGATTCTCGATGGAGATTGTGGCCGCCTTCGCGATAACGGCGCTGCTGCTGGCGGCGCTTGGAATTTACGGAGTGGTTTCGTACATCGTGAGCGAGCGCACGCGAGACATCGGCATGCGGCTCGCGCTGGGCGCGGAGAGGGGGAACATTCTGGCGATGGTTCTGCGTCAGGGGCTGGGACTGGCGATGGCGGGAGCCGCGCTGGGACTGGTGGGCTCGGTGATCGTGTCGCACCTGATGGCTGGTTTGCTCTATGGCGTGATGCCCACCGATCCTCTCACATTTGTTGGCGTCACCCTGGTGCTCACAGTTGTGGCGCTGGTGGCCTGTTATATCCCCGCGCGGCGTGCGATGCGTGTCGACCCGATGATCGCGCTAAGGTACGAGTAGTTTGCCGGACGTCTCTGTTTTCTAGGAAAACCGACACCAATTGGACGATTAGTCGGCCAACCGGAAACTGACCCACTACCAGATTCTGCCGCCCTTCTGCCACTATTTACGGTCCTCCTCAAAGCGCTCGGGGGAAACGGAAACGATATCACGCAACGAAGGCAGAGGCTTGGCGCGGACGAAAACCTGGGCGAGCCCAGACTAATTGCACACGACGGCGAGACGGACACGCAGGAAGTCGACGCCATGTCGGTGAAATGGCGTGACGCGTGGTGTTCGACTCCACCAGCACGCAAGCAAAACAGTTTTCAGCCAAAATGCCAATCAAATGGGTTCTTTATAGCGGCGCAGCCGGATCGCGGCAGCGAGAAAGGCCGCGGCCACAGCCAGCCCGACCCACAAACCTGGAGAGCTCAGGAAGTGAGCCGGCGCGATATGGGCCATGGGGTCGGTGGGGAAGACTTCCTGCTGCGCAAAGGCGGCAGCGGGCGCAGCGCCGATCAAGTGCGATCCCACCATAGCCAGGAAATACGAAGTGTGAAATACGATCTTCTCCAGTCCGGCGATGGCAACCACCGGTAGGGCCGCCCACAGGAAAACCGCGCGCCGCGCCCAGCCCGAGACCAGCAGCAGCCAGCAATAGACGGGGGCGGGCCAAAGGGCATGCGCTGTAAATAGGTGGTAGAAAACCAGCAGCCACATCTTCGGTAGCGGCAGCTGCGTCCACAACGGTGCTACCTTGAGACCGCTTCCCAGCAGCACGGCGCTGCTCAGCAGCAGCATGGTGAGCTGCAGGGCGGCGGTAATGGCGAAGGCAACGAGGGGGAGGACCACGAGCGGAATGCTGGCTTTCGCCAGCACCGTCGTGAGATCGGAAACCGGCAGCGATTTCCAGAACAGGATGCTGCGGTCGCTGCGCTCACTGTGCAGCGCGTCCAGACAATAAAACACGCTCACGATGATGATGGTGGCCATCATCAGGCCGGCGGCGAGGTTGTAGTGCGTGGCGACGGCTGCGTGGAAGCGCGCTGGATCCAGCCCCGACAGCGCGCGCATCTTAGCCGGAAAATGAATCAGGGTGATCAGAAATCCCAACAGAAACACGGCGGCAACGCCCAGCGGGGCGAGATAAATGGAGCGGTTTTCCCACAGTTCGCGCCGCACCGACCAGTAGAAGGGCCGAACATCTGAAAGCCGCGCGGGAGCGGCGATCTCTGTTGCCAGCGAGTCGGAAATGGCGTTGAACTGTGAACTCATCTGGCTGCTCCTTGTGCCTGGCCGGGCTGGTTCTGCATGATGGCGACGAACAGATCGGCGATGCTGGGTGTGCGCACTTCGCCTAGTTCAGCCAGTCGCTTGCGATCCGCGCCCTCGAACAGCAGCAGGCTTCGGCCCAGCGCCGGGCGCTCATGGATCGGTTTGAGCGCGCGCGCCGCTTCCACGTTTTCAGGCTTCACCATCACTTCCGCATAGCGCGACTCGACTTCTTCCATGCTGCAGCCGAACACAATGCGGCCGTGATGGATGAACATCACATCGGTGAGCACATCCTGGATTTCGTCCACCTGATGCGTGGTCACCACGATAGTGCGACTGCGGTCGAAGTAATCGGTGAGCAGCGAATCGTAGAACTGTTTGCGATACAGGATGTCCAGGCCGAGCGTCGGTTCATCCAGGACCAGAAGCTTCGCGTCCGTCGCCATCACCAGGGCGAGGTGCAATTGGGTCACCATGCCCTTGGATAGCTCCCGGACTCTGCGTTCGCGCCCGATGCCGGTCTTCGCCAGAAAGCCTTCGGCCTTCGCCCGGTCGAACCGCGGATGCACCCCGGCGACGTAGTTAAGGGCCTGCGAAACCCGTATCCAGCGGGGCAGGACGGCGACATCGGCGATGAACGATACGTCGCGCATGAGCCCGTCGCGCTCCCGCCAGGGCTCGCGGCCCAGCACTTTCAGTTCTCCCTCATAGGGAATGAGGCCGAGCATGGCGTTGAGCGCGGTGGTTTTGCCGGCGCCGTTGGGCCCGATCAGCCCCAGAATGCGACCCTCCTCAACCCGCAGGTTGATGCCATCCAGCGCCACGGTTGGCCCGAATTTTTTGCGAAGACTGCGCGCCTCGATGCATGCCATAGCTTCAGCGCTCCTCCCCTTTTTCTTTAGCCTTTGACTTCGGCGGGCGAGTCGCGCCACCATCCAGCAGTTCTTCCGCTTTTAATCCCAGCCGCTGAATGGTGGCATGAATGCGCGGCCATTCTTCCGCCACAAACCTCTGACGCTCGCCCTCCAGCAGCAGCCGGCGCGCGCCTGTCTTGATGAACAGTCCCAGCCCTCGCCGTTTCTCTACGATCTCCTCGTCCACCAGTTCCTGGTAACTTTTCAGAACCGTGAGCGGATTGACGCGATATTCCGCCGCTACATTGCGCACCGAGGGCAGGGGATCGCCTTCCTTGAGCACGCCCTCGAGGATCATGGCGATCACACGCTCGCGCAGCTGGCGGTAAATCGGCTGATTGTCGTTCCACTCACGGTCCATCCTGTTTTCTCAGCGCGTTCCTGATGGAAGCCATCCTTCACTGCGTCCGCCGCAAGTCCATGTGCGCGCGCACCGGCTTGTTTCCCGGCATCATATAGGTCCAGTCCTCGGTGTGGTGGTTGGCATTAATCAGCGTAAACACAGCGTGGCCCATGTGCCCATACTGGTTGCCGCCGGACATGTCAACAAAGTCGAATTCAATGGTCTTTCCATCAGGCGAGCTGTGCGCCACCATTCGCGGACGGTTGCCCGCGTCACAATAGTGCACCAGGTTCAGGTGATCGTTGT
Organism: Chlamydiota bacterium; assembly: GCA_050257615.1. GTDB lineage: Bacteria > Acidobacteriota > Terriglobia > Terriglobales > Acidobacteriaceae > JAICWP01. Next base: position 6,005 of record JBLMXE010000372.1, read on the forward strand.
TCAGGTAGAACATGGTGACCGGATGATCGTACTTGGCCGGATCGAGCGGCGTGCCTGACTCCTGCATTTCGTGCACCAGGGCATGGCCCCGGGATGTTACCCGCATGGTCACCTGCATGGGTTTGTGGTTTTTCCATTGCGGTTGCGGGGGGAACACTGTAACCGGCCCTTCCCAAGTACCCGTGAGGCTCTTGAGAGTGTCGAACGACATTTGCGCCGGAGAGGGGGCTGCCTGGGAGGTAGTTTTGGGTGCGGCAGACTCCGCCACGGCCAGGGTTGCGAGCGCAATCAGAGCGGCAAGCGACAGCATTGTGCGAAGCGATTTCATGTTGCATTCTCCTTAGCGGCTTTGTTGGCCCGATTTCCATCGCCCACTACGCTGCGAGTAAGGGCCCTTGGCCAGCCGCTAGGTGTTATAGTTAACTATAACACTAAAGCAGATGCAAGCATTTTCTGATTTTTTTTTGCCGCCCCGGCTTATCCAAGGAGTTTGAGCTTACGAATCTCAAGTGTCGTTGATGTCAGCCAGGGAGCTGGGTAGAGGGGCGGGAGGCGGGGCTCGGCGGAGGATTGCGCAGCAAGGTTCCGCAGTGGGGGCAGTAGACGTCATTTGGGCTAACCACGTGCTGACACTGCGGACAGCTCGGGCTCAGCTTGTAGCTGCAGCGAGGGCAGAAGTTAAATCCAGTCTCCACGAAATAGCCGCACTGGGGGCACGCCCTGCGCAGCGGCTGACGCAGAAGGAAGTAAAGAATGAAGCCCAGGGCGTTGGGAATAATGAGGACCACAATCGTCCACAGAACGGGGCTCATGCCGCGGCGCTTGGCGTCGCGGTTCACATAGCCGATGAGAAGCAGAAAAGCAGCGCCGCCGGCGCCCGCCAGAATGCCGAGCAGGGGCCGCGCCCACGCTGGCGGTGGACTCGGCTGGTGAGCCAGCTGAATATTGAAAAACCACTGCGCGGCGAGAAACGCGATGGCCGCCAGAGCCCACGCCCAACCGGGAATAATCCTGATTTCCGCTGCAAATCCGCCGTGAGTTTCGTTTGTTGCCAGCATAAGTTCGTCAGCTTTCTATCGCCATTGCCGCGATCGTTCGCGGTCGTCCGTCCAATGAGTGCCACAGGCCAGGAGCAACACGCTCACGACCAGCGCCGGCGCGAGGAAGAAAAACATGAAGCTCGCCTGCCAAACCACGGCGGAGACTCCGGCCCAGGCGCCGAGCCATGCAAACAGGCGCCACAGGAGCGGGGCGGTTACGGTGGCGGAAAGCCCCACCGCCAGGCAAGCCATGCCTACCAGCCACATCCGTTGCCGCGCCTGGCGAAGCCTGCCGGCGTGGAAACGCACTCGCATCTGGGTGGCCCGCACCAGGCGGGAATCGGCGGCCAGCGGCAAGGAACGAAGAGCACGTACCACCCCCTTTGCCGCTTCCGCATAATCGCGGCAGGCTTCGCATTCGTTGAGGTGGGAGTGCAGCCAGGTCCGCTGAACCTCCGAGAGGCCGTCCCCCAGAGCGATCAGCTCGCGTGCCTCGTCATGTGCGTTCCGCGTCATGCCTGGGCCCCCTTTAGCCGCGTCATTAACATATTCAATCCGCGATATAGCCTCGATTTCACCGTGCCCAGCGGCGCGCCGGTCACCCTGGCAATCTCTTCCAGGGCCAGTCCTTCCTGAAAGCGCAAGACCAAGGTTTCGCGGCATTCCGCCGGGATGCTGACCAGGACCGCGCTGATGCGCTCGGCCTGCTCGCGCCGCTGCACAATTTCCCAGGCCAGGGGCCGGGTGTCGGCGGGTTCGACGGGCGCGTGCTCCTCGTCTTCCATGAGTCCATCGAGGCTCATGGGACTCTTCCTCCGCAAATAGTCAATGGTCAAGTTCCTGGCCACCGCATACAGCCAAGTGGCGAATTCATGCTTGCCATCGTACTGATAGCCGCGTTCCAGCACTCGGATCCAGGTTTCCTGGAAGAGGTCTTCGGCCAGTTCACGATTTCCAGCCAGGTAAACCAGGTAGCGCAGCAGCCGGTGCTGATATTGCTCAATCAGGCGGTCCAGCAAGTCTGGATCACGCCGGCGGAGACCGCGAGCAATGGCGCTGGGCTCGGATTCCATCGCATTCATGAAGCACTGGGCTGTCGCGTTCATGCTACCGGGATATACGGGCGAGCAGAGAAGAAAGATGCACAAAGGGGGCGGCCCCACAAGATGAATTAAGCCATTAATATTCAGCTAGATAGTCGCTGCGTAGGCGGGCGTAAGGCCGGAGTTGGTCCCGCAACTCGCTTCATTTCTTCAGGCCAGCCATCCAATTGATGATAATTGTGAGGGGCTGGCTTGTCTGCTGCGAGATTACGTCGATGCTGATTTTCTTGTTGTCGGGCGTCACGTCAAAGAGCGACTGTTGAGTAGAAGGGCTGGCAAAGAGGAGCGTAGGCGCGCCGAACCGAATGGCATCTCTCTCTTCCGAAACCGAAACTGAAAAAATCTTGCCTCCGGAGCCGGCGTAATAAATTTCTTTACCGTCGGCTCCCCATTCCGGAGTTAGACCGTAGCCTTGGGAAATCTGCCATTTGCCCTGGCCGCCGCGGAACGGAATCACGTAGATCTCTGGGTGGCCCGACTCGGCCGAGCCATAGGCCAGCCAGCGGGCATCGGGCGAAAGTTGCGCGCCGCGGCCGAATTGTGGCGGCGAGGGCGCGGCAACAACCAAAAATGGCTTCCTGTCGCCCGTGAGGGGCAGCGCCCAAACCGCGGCATTGGGTCCAGGCGGACCGGCCAGATAGAGAAGATAGCGCCCATCGCGCGACCAATCCACAGGAAGATCGCCACAAAGAGCACATTGCGAGATCTTGCGATGATCGCTGAGCAGAAGCTCTTCTCCGCCGCTCCCGTCCGCCCGGCGCCGATAAAGACTGATTTGCCCGTTGCGCGTGCCGGCATAAGCGATCCATTCGCCATCTGGTGACCACACTGGGGAAGAGTTATTATTTGGTCCGAAGGTGATGCGCGTGCGGACGCCACGCGACAGATCCAGCACCCACAGGTCATTCACGCCGGCATCAATCTGCAAGGCCATGCGTTCGCCGCCGGGTGAGAGACGCGCATTGATTAAGCCGGGTAGTTTATCGGCGATGACGCCGATCTGTTTGCCGGCGCGATCGAGCCACACCAACGACAGGTCAGAGCTGCCACCACTGCCCAAAACCAGCAGGCCGTTGCTGGAGGCAGATGCATCCATGTGCCAGGTAGTGGAATCGTTAGCCACGCCGTCGGTCACCCGCAGTGGATCTCCCGTAAATTGCCCGGACGCTGGATCAAACGCCCGTGCCATCAGCAGGGTGTCGCGCGCATAGAGCAGATAGCCGCTGGCGTAAATTGCGTTGCTGAACGAATGCAACAAGGGCCGGTTCTCTTTGCCGTCAAGCGAACCGTAATAAATGGCGTCATTATCAGATTTGGAGGCATCGTGATTGATGGCGACGTACAAAAAGTGTTTGCCATCCGGCAGGAAGTAGGGCCAGCGGTGCGACGTATGACGGCTTTGATCGAGTTGGGTCGCAGGAACTGGCGTTCCACCGCTGGAGCCAATGCGCAGGACGGGGGCTTGAGTATCGGGAGTGTAAAGGATATCTCCGTTCGCGCCCCAGGCGCCGCCGCGCGCATTGAGCGCATCGGCGATAGCAAGAGGCGCTCCGCCGTTGATGTCAGTTACCTTGAGCTTGCCACCTGAGAAGAACCCCAGTGAATGACTATCGGGCGACCAGAAGGGAAAGATGCCGCCTTCCGTGCCGGGCAGCGGGTTGGCCTCAGCCGCATCGGTGGGCCGCAGCCATAGCATGGACTTACCCTCACTCCCGGCGCTGAACACTACATAATCACCGTCGGGTGAGAGCACCGGCGGGCCGGCAAAATTGCCGGTCAAAGCAAATGAAGTTTTGTCCGGCGGCAGAATGAGGCCGCGTACCGGGCGAAGGTGGGGTTGTGGTCTCACAAAAATTCCAGCCGCTATGCCGACGGCCAGGGCGAACGCCACCGCCATCATCCAGCCGGCGCGTCGCCGCAGGCTATGGCGCCGGAATGGTACCGCAGCTCCGGATCTCGAAGCTGAAGATCCAGATTCAGAAATCCATCTAAGCTCGCTGGCCAAGTCGGCGGCGGATTGCCAACGACGTTCCGGATCCTTCTCCAGGGCGCGATTAATTATGTGCTCAAGTGCAGGCGGCGCGAGCGGCTGGGTGGCGCTGATCGGATCAGGATCTTTTTCCAGGACAGCACTCATTACGCTGACCTGGCTCTTGCCGGCGAAGGCGCGCCGTCCGGTGACCACTTCGTAGAGCACCGCGCCGAGCGCGAAAATATCGGTTCGCGGATCGGTCTCGCCGCCCTGCAATTGCTCCGGGGCCATGTACTGGAAGGTGCCCACCAGTGTGCCTTCGGCAGTGAGCGGCTTGCTGACGGTGACCAGCGTTTGCGAGGAAACCGCGGCGGCAAGCGAAGAGGCCGGCTTGGCCAAGCCGAAATCGAGCATCTTGGCGCCGGTCTTTGTCAGCATAATGTTGCCTGGCTTGAGGTCGCGATGAGTGATGCCGGCGCGGTGCGCCTTTTCCAGGGCCTCGGCTATTTGCACCCCGATTTCGAGCGCCTGCCTGAGCGGCAACGAACCCTTCTTGAGCCTATCCGCCAGCGTCTCGCCGTCCAACAGTTCCATCACCAGGTAATCGGTTCCATCCTGCGTGCCGACGTCATAAACATGGCAAATGTGGGGGTGCGACAAAACGGAAATCGCGCGTGCCTCACGCTCAAAACGCGCCTTCAGATCGGGATTGGAAGAGAGATGCTGGGGTAGAACTTTGATGGCGACCTCGCGGCCCAGTCGCGTATCGCGCGCGCGATACACCTCACCCATGCCGCCCGCGCCAAGGGCAGACACAATCTCGTAAGGCCCGAGTTTTGCTCCGGAAACTAATCCCAACGAAGTGGCCCGATTTCACCGCATTATACAGCTTGTTACCACAATTGCCTGGCGGTGGTCATCTGCGTCATGCCATCTACCTTGCGGGTGGCTTGTCGGCTACTTGGAATGTGATGAACTACCAAATCCTCCCGCTGTTCTGCTACTGTTGAGCCCCTCATGACCCAACTGGCCCGCAAACTGCGCGTGGTGGACTACTTCACGCTGGGCTGGGGCGCCATGGTAGGCGTGGGCTGGCTGGTGGTGATGGACGACTGGCTGGGTCGCGGCGGCCCCCTGGGCGGGGTGCTGGGCTTCGCCATCGGCGGCGCGCTGCTGCTGCCCATCGGCTGGGTGTATGGGCAACTGGTGGCCGCCATGCCCGACGCCGCCGGCGAAATTGCCTACACTGCAAAGGTTTTTCCGCAGCCGGTCAGCTACGCCACCGGCTGGATGATGTTTCTGGCCTACTTCATTGTCTGCCCCTGGGAAGCCGTGGCCCTGGGCCGCATTGCCGCGTTCATTTTTCCCTGGCTCGATTCGTTCGAGATTTACCGCGTCGCCGGCCGGCCCGTGTACCTGCCGCACCTGGCGCTAGGCTTGGGCATGACCGCGCTGCTGACGATTCTGAACTACCGCGGCATCCGCCTGAGCGCTACCTTCCAGAACTGGACCACGTTCGGAGTGCTGGGCCTGTTCGTGATTTTCGTTTCTTTCGGCGCGGCCCACGGCTCGCCGCATAATTTTCCGCCGCTGTTCAGCCACACGCCCTTCATTTCCGTGCTTTTGGTGCTGCAGATCGTGCCTTATTTCATGACCGGCTTCGAGTCGGTGGCCAAATGCGCCGAGGAAGCCCGCCCGGAATTTCGCTCAGCCGGATTCTTTCGCGCCATCGTGCTGGCCATTGTGGTGGGAGTGCTCTTCTACACCATCGTGATTGCCGCGGTGGCCTGGGCTTCGCCCTGGCAGAAGCTGCCCACAGGCACGTTCTCCACCGCGGTGGCGTTTGAGCGGGCGCTGCACGCCCGCTGGATCGTCAGCCTGATCCTGGGCACGGCGCTGCTATCGCTGTTCAAGGTCTTCAACGGCAATTTCGTGGCCGCCAGCCGGCTGCTATTCGCCCTGGGACGCCGGGGCATGCTAGAGCCGCGCCTGGGTCAGGTGCATCCCAGAAATCAAACGCCGGCGGTGGCGGTGATTTGGGTGGGCATTGCCACCGCCGCCATCATGCTGGCCGGAGAAGCCCTCCTGGTGCCCATTACGGAGGTGGGCTCGGTGGCTTCCGCGCTGGGCTGGATGGCGGCCTGCGCTTCCTACTACCGCATGCGTCCCCTGCCCCTGCGTCGCGCCGTGGCGGCGGTGGGTGTGCTGGTGGCCATCGGGATGGTGCTGATGAAGGCCCTGCCCTTCATTCCCGGCCACTTCAGTATGTATGAATGGATTGCGTTTGCCGCCTGGGTGGCCCTGGGATGGGGGCT